>NZ_CP046566.1:1522500-1727500 GCF_009740285.1 Phnomibacter ginsenosidimutans | reverse complement strand
GCCGCTTGTTTGGTAAGCTACGTGTACTTCATGCCCCTGGTCATGCAGGCGCATAAATGTGCCCCCCATGCTGATAATATCATCATCGGGGTGAGGTGAGAAAATGAGGCTTCGTTTAGGATATGGCGTAGACCGCTCCGGATGTGTAGGTATTACCACATCTGGTTTACCACCGGGCCAACCAGTAATGCTATCTCGCAATAAGTAATATACCTGCAGGTTGATTTCGTAAGCGTCACCTTTCTCTACCAAGAGTTCGCCCAAACCATTTTCGGTATAGTCGTGATTGGTGAGGCTCAGCACGGGCTTGCCCAATTTCAACGCCATGTTGATAACAGCACGACGGATCATTTTTGGTGTCCATTCTACTTCGCCAGTCATCCAAGGACTCTTGATGCGTGTCAATTCGCTGGCTGCTTGCTGATCAACAATGAAAACGCAGTCGTTGTGTTGCTGCAACAAACTGGCAGGTACCTGCTCGGTTACATCGCCTTCTACTGAACGGGCAACGATACCGGCTTTGAAGCCCCAGGCCATCAATAAAATCCGACGAGCCTTGAGGATAGTGCTGATGCCCATGGTGATAGCCAGACGAGGCACTTTGCTGATGTTCTGGAAATCCTTGCTATTGGCAATCCTTGTACTGTTTTCAAGATTTACCAATCGAGTTTTACTATATATACTAGAACCCGGTTCATTGAAACCGATATGTCCATTATTACCTATGCCCAATATTTGCAAATCGATACCGCCTACTGCGTCGATCCGTGCTTCGTAGTCAAGACAGTACTTTTTGATTTCGTCTTGTTTCCACTCTCCATTGGGAATATGAATATTAGCAGGGTTGATATCAACATGATCGAAAAGATTGCGATGCATGAAGCTCCAATAACTCTGCACGGCTTCTCTTTCCAACGGGTAATATTCATCGAGGTTGAAAGTGATGACATTGGCAAAGCTTAGTCCTTCCTCCTTGTGCAGTCTTACCAACTCTTTGTATAGCGAAATGGGCGTAGAACCAGTGGCCAGCCCTAACACACATTTTTTACCTTCCATTTGGCGGGCACGAATGAGGTTGGCAATTTGAACTGCTGCAAAAGCAGAACCCTGAAAAGGTGTTTCAAAAATCTGAACAGGAATTTTTTCGTACGAAGTAACCATGGTTGCTGAGGATAAATTGACGCAAAAAAGTAAATAACACCAATGACTTCATTCCAACTAAGGAACAGCACCGATGTAGTTGCAAATTTGTAAAAAACTATTCATAGTTGAACATGATTTTTTTCTTAAATCGGCGTTTATAATAAAATATTTTATCAAAAATCGATTTCATCTTTATTTTTGCCATCAAATAACCGAAAGTGGCTACAATAAGAACCAAAATACTGAGTCATTTCAATGGAGAAATGCTCACCGGCGTTGCTTTTAAAGACCATGCCCGACGCAAACGCATCATTGCTGAACTCAGTGGCATTGAAGAAATAACCATCAATGAAATTGCAGAATCACTCAATATCAGTGTACCAAAAGCCACAGAACTGCTGAATGAGCTGGCCGACGAGGGCTTTGTGTGCGACAAAGGCAAACGCTCAGAAGGACCGGGCAGAAAAGCTACATTTTACGGCTTGGCTACCGACAGCTGCTATTTCATTGGGCTGGAGATTAAAAAATACAAGCTGAATATTGGCTTAATGGGTTTTGATAAAACCATGATTAAGGCCAGCTATGAAATACCCTTCTTTTTTGAAGAAGCCAAAACAGCCTTGCAGGAAATTGTCAATCAGGTACGGCAGTTTATTCAAATGACGGGCGTTCCCGCCGAAAAAATTGTGGGTATGGGCGTATCTATTTCCGGTCGCATTAATGTACGTACCGGCGAGATACTTACTATTTACCATTTTTCGGATGCCCCTGTAAAGCAAACACTGGAGCAAGAATTTGGCATGCCCGTGTACCTGGATAATGATAGCCGCACAATGGCTTATGGCGAATATCACTTTGGTAAATATGCCGCTCATTCAGAAGTACTTGTCCTCAACCTGGACTATGGCATGGCGTTGGGCATGTTTGTAAACGGCAAACCGGTGTTTGGCACTTCTGGCTATGCCGGCGAACTTGGCCATATCCCCTTGTTCGACAACGAAAAGATTTGCTTTTGTGGCAAAAAAGGCTGTATGGAAACTGAAGCCAGCGGCCGGGCTTTGATAGAATGGATTGAGGCAGAAATGAAAGCCGGCAGCAATAGTGTACTGGCAAGGGTGCTGGAAAGAAAAAAACTGATTGAAATTGAAGACGTTGTAGAAGCCATTCAGAAAGGTGATAACCTTGCCATTCAAGGCATTGGCAATATTGCCAGTAAAATTGGCCGAGGCCTGGCAGTTACAATTAACCTGCTTAATCCGCAACTCATCATCCTTAGCGGCACCCTTAGTCAGGTGGGCGAATCGCTGCTGCTGCCGGTAAAAACCTCTTTGATTCAGCACTCACTCACCTTGGTCAACTCTGATACCAAAGTGGTACTCAGCGATATGTTTGAGAAAGCCGGTTTGCAGGGTGCCTGCCTGTTGGTAAGGGATAAGATTGTGGGCTTGGTATAAAATCTTCACATCCCGAAAAAACAAGACAGTGCTGCAGCTGATTCCATTACTTTTGCAGCCAATTAATCGCAAGCAAATTTTCCCCCAACATGAGTCATTCTTCACAACCGGCCATCCTCCTACTGGAAGATGGACATGTTTTTCATGGCTATGCCTTTGGCAAAATTGGCACCACTGCCGGTGAAATCTGCTTCAATACCGGCATGACCGGCTATCAGGAAGTATTTACCGACCCCAGCTACTACGGTCAGGTGCTGATTATGAATAGTGTGCACATTGGCAACTATGGTGTATTGGATACCGATGTAGAAAGTGAAAGTGTAAAAATCAAAGGACTCATTGGCCGCAACCTCGAGGAGCAATTTAGCCGTATGATGGCACAGGATACACTCCAGAGCTATCTCGAAAAAAACAATGTGGTAGCCATTGAAAACATTGACACCCGTGCATTGGTAGCTTACATCCGTACGCAAGGTGCCATGAACTGCATCATCAGCAGCGATGGTACAAGCATAGAAGAACTGAAAGCAATGATGAAGACCGTTCCTGATATGGGCGGCTTGGAATTGGCTTCACACGTGACAACTGATGCGCCTTATTTTGTGGGCAATCCCGATGCGCCCAAAAAAGTATCAGTGCTCGATTTTGGTTGTAAAAGAAACATTCTGCAATCCATGGCCGACCGCGGTGTATATGCCAAAGTATTTCCTGCAAAAACTACAGCAGAAGAAGTGTTGGCTTTTAACCCCGATGGCATTTTTATCAGCAATGGCCCCGGCGACCCCGCTGCCATGGACTACGCTATTGATACCATTAAACAACTGACCAAGGCCGAAAAGCCCATGTTTGGTATTTGTCTTGGCCACCAGTTGCTGGCTTTGGCCCACGATATTCCCACGTATAAGATGCACCATGGTCACCGCGGCCTCAACCACCCGGTGAAAAACCTGCAAACAGGCAAGAGTGAAATCACCACACAAAACCATGGGTTTGGTGTAGACCCCGAAGCTGTACGTAAAGCTGACCACATCGAAATCACCCATGTGAATTTGAACGACGACAGCATTGAAGGCATCCGGGTAAAAGACAAACCATTCTTTAGTGTGCAGTACCACCCAGAAGCAACCCCCGGCCCACACGACAGTCGCTACTTGTTCGATCAGTTTGTGAGCATGATGTAATGCTCCGATATACATAGAAAATTGACTCCATCAGGAGTCAATTTTTTTTATGCCCTTACCCACTTACATTCGGGCATGGAAATCGCCATCATCAACGGACCAAACCTCAATTTGCTGGGCAAACGTGAGCCCGGTGTTTACGGCAGCGAAAGTTTTGAAAGCTATCTGGAACAGCTACGGGCCATGTTTCCGCAGGTAGACATTCAATATTTTCAAAGCAATGTGGAAGGCGAACTCATCAACTACTTGCATACAGTAGGTTTTACTGCCCATGGCATCATCATCAATCCCGGTGGCTATACACATACATCCGTGGCTTTGGGCGATGCCATTGCTGCCATTAAGGCACCGGTAGTAGAAGTACATATCAGCAACACTGCTGCCCGTGAAGCTTTTCGGCACATCAGTCATGTAAGTGCCAAATGCAAAGGCACCATTATCGGGCTGGGCCTGAAAGGCTATGAGCTGGCGCTTCGGTCTTTGCTGGATTAACGAACACCTATTGATGCTCAAAACCTTTTTGCTTCCGAAGTATAAAATAAAAACTGCGGTGTTTGAATGGTGGATGCAGTTGTATCCAACATGTACCAAGGTGAAATGGATTTGTCTTCCAGATTTTTCAATACGTGGATATCCTGCGCAGGCATAAAACCTTGTGCCAGCAGGTACAACTTCTCCCCTTTTGCATTCTGACACATATCTACTATTAAAACGCCATGCCCGGGAAAACCGCCCCGAAGTAAAACATCGCCGGGTTGAAGCTGCGCATATTTAATGGGCCTCATTTGACGGGCTAAAGATGCAGAGTTGCAATAAGAATATACTTTCCTCAGAAACTGTTGAAACTGCTGCTGAGTTGACGTTGATGGGCAACTATACACTTTCCCATTATTGTCAGTAAATGAGAGTGTTTGCGTTGTTTTACTGTTGTACAAATACGCAGCTCTGCAGTACATAATGGCATCAGCACATTGCAGCAAATCTTCTTTGCCAATAGGAATATCCAACACTGCATGATGCAGCCATTGATACGGTTTTGGCTTGCCATTGAAAAGATAAACGGTGTTGTTGTTGCGGAGTGGCAACTGGCGTAACCAACTACCAAAGCTGTGTCCTACTAAAGGAGTACGTTGAAACCCTTTGGGTGTAAGAATGGTACTGATATTGGGCGTTTGTTTGATGGCAATGGTTCCAGGCATTTTACCCGAAGCATGCAATACTTGCTCCTGCTGATGTTCGGCACTTGCCTGCGTACAGGCATACCAAACTACTGGAGCTGCCAACAGCAGCCACCACAATTTTCGCATAACAATGTTTTTGCAACAGATGCAATACACAATGCCTTTACATAAATAAAAAGCGGATATTTTTCAATACCCGCTTTCACATCAATACATGAAGAAATTTTATTTCGCTAAGCTATTGATGACATCGTACTTGGTAACGATGTGATAGCTACCCGCTTCGTCTTTCGACAATACGGCACCATTTTCACGGGTGATTAAACTGCTCAATCTTTCTACAGGCGTATCATAGGAAACTTCTGGATAAGGATGCTCCATCACAAACTCAACAGATTGGTTTTTCAAATCGGGATCGCTGAAAATTTTATTGAACAATCCTTGCTCACTGAGCGAACCAATGTTACGGTCGTTCTCCATCACAGGAATATTTTCAATATCGTATTGCTGCATCAGCGCTACAGCTGCAGCAACAGTATCGCTTGGATGCACAGTTATCAAACGCTGGCGGCTACGGCCACTTACAATGTCTTTAAAGGTTTTTACATCCAGGAAACCACGCTCCATCATCCACTGATCGTTGTATACTTTGCCTACATAGCGGCTGCCATGATGAAAAATACAAACTACCAAATCATCCTTTTTCAATCTGTCTTTCAACTGCAGCAAGCCCTGAAAACAACTGCCGGCACTGTAACCGCAAAACAATCCTTCTTCACGGGCCAATCGGCGGGCTTGTACGGCACCATCTTTATCTGTCACCTGTTCAAAGTGATCAATCACACTCATATCGTAATTCTGTGGCACAAAATCTTCGCCAAAACCTTCGCTGATGTACGGATGTACTTCATTCATATCCACCTCACCAGTGCGGAAATATTTGGTAAGCAATGAACCGTACACATCAATGGCCCAGATTTGAATGTTGGGATTCTTTTCTTTTAAATATTTAGCAGTACCCACGATGGTACCACCGGTACCTGCTGTACAAACGAGGTGCGTAATCTTGCCTTCTGTTTGTTCCCAAATTTCGGGGCCCGTGCTTTCGTAGTGTGCCTGCCTGTTCGATAAATTATCGTACTGGTTCATGTACACACTATTGGGTATTTCAGTTGCCAAACGCTTGGCTACGCTGTAATAACTCCGCGGGTCTTCGGGCATCACATTGGTGGGGCACACAATTACTTCGGCTCCTACAGCTTTCAAGATGTCAGCCTTTTCTTTACTCTGCTTATCAGTCGTTACAAAAATGCATTTGTAGCCTTTTACACAAGCAGCCAATGCCAGGCCCATGCCTGTATTGCCACTCGTACCTTCTACAATAGTACCACCGGGTTTCAGCCGGCCATCAGCTTCGGCATCTTCCACCATTTTCAGCGCCATGCGGTCTTTGATACTGTTACCAGGATTGAAATAATCCACCTTGGCCAGCACCGTACAAGGAAAGTCTTTCACCACCTTGTTCAGCTGAATCATCGGGGTATTACCAATTGTTTCGAGAATGTTTTTTTTCCAGGCCATAGCAAGCAATTTTTTCGTTCTGAGGGAAGGGCAAATGTAGGTTTTCGCATCTAAGTGGCAGCAGCTGGTTGAACACAGCGGGTTTTCAAATCGTTAACATCGGCACCAATACCTTTACGCCCTCATGAAGCACCTGCAAGCCGTCAATAAATATTTCTGGAAGTACCGCAACCGATTGTTGGCTGGTGTGCTGTTCATCATCATTTCCAACTATTTTGCCATTCTGGCGCCACAGATTACGGCGTACGTGGTAGATAAAGTGCAGCTGCTGCTTCCCGGTGCTACTGCCCGTCCGCTCAGCCGCCAAACCGATCCATTAGTCAACATCTTCACCGATTGGATGGAAGGACTGAACTGGAGTTTTGGCAGCATCGTCACCATGTGCGGTGTTACTATTTTGGTGCTGGCACTCATACGTGGTGTGTTCATGTTTTTCATGCGGCAAACCATCATTGTGATGAGTCGCCACATTGAATTTGATCGAGAAAAATGAAGTGTTTCAACATTACCAAACACTGGATGCAGGCTTCTTTAAAAAACACACAGTTGGCGACCTGATGAGTCGCATGGCCGAAGATGTAAGCCGGGTAAGAATGTATACCGGTCCGGCTATCATGTACCTCATCAACCTCATCACGATTATTGTATTTGCGCTGTACAACATGTTGGCTAAAAATGCCGAGCTCACTTCGTACACGCTGGCACCACTGCCCATATTGGCGTTTGTGATTTATTATGTCAACACAATCATTCACAACAAGAGTGAAAAAATACAATCGCTGTTGGGCGACCTCACCAGCAATGCGCAGCAATCGTACAGCGGCATTAGGGTCATCAAGAGTTATGTGCAGGAAAAACAGATGGCAGGCTTCTTCAATCGCAACAGCGAATTGTACCGCGACCAGGCCATTGGATTAGCCAAAGTGGAAGCCGTGTACTACCCTTCTATTCAACTGCTCATTGGCCTCAGCACCTTGCTCACCATCATGATTGGCGGCTTGTATTTCCTCAATGGAAAGATTAGTGAAGTAGGCATTATTGTTGAGTTTGTGTTGTATGTAAACATGCTCACGTTTCCCGTAAGTGCCATTGGCTGGGTAGCCAGTATGATACAGCGGGCATCGGCTTCGCAAAAGCGATTGAACGAATTGCTCCAATACAAATCGAACATTGCCGAAGGGCATGATGAAAAAATTGCCACTGCTGCGGTGGATGTGGAATTCAAGAATGTTTCATTTCGCTATGAACATACCGGCATTCAAGCCATCCAATCATTTAACCTGCATATTAAAGCGGGTGAAAAAGTGGCCATCATTGGCAAAACAGGAAGTGGTAAAAGCAGTTTGGCGGCGCTGCTGTTTCGCATGTTTGATGCCAACGAAGGCGAAGTACTGCTGAATGGAAAAAATGTAAAAGACTATACGCTGGAAGCCTTGCGAAAGCAAATCAGTTATGTGCCGCAGGAAGTATTTTTGTTTAGCGATACCGTGGCCAACAACATTCGATTTGGCAACAATGAAGCCAGCCTGGATGATGTGAAAAATGCGGCCCGCATGGCTGTGATTGATACCGAAATTGATCGCTTCGAGAAACAATACGACACGGTGGTAGGCGAACGTGGCGTTACACTCAGTGGCGGGCAAAAGCAACGCATTTCTATTGCCAGAGCATTGCTTAAACCAGCATCACTCATTGTACTCGATGACTGCCTGAGTGCCGTAGATGCCAGCACCGAACAAGCCATTCAGCAAAACTTGCAACAATACCTGGCCGATAAAACTGCTATTGTCATTACCCACCGCATATTCAGCCTGTTTAGCTTCGATAAAATTGTGGTGATAGACAACGGCCGTGTGGTGGAAATAGGAACCCATGAAGCTTTACTTGCCGCCAATGGCGCTTATGCCGACATGTACCGGCAACAGCAACTGCATGAGCAATCAGATTTGATTGCATAATTCTTTACAGCTTTCCCGCCTTCATTTGCATCACTGCATAGTCACATGCACGTGCTGTTAGTGCCATATACGTTAGCGATGGGTTTTGCCATGCAGAAGAAGTCATGCAAGAGCCATCTGTGATGAACACATTGGGCACATCATGCAGTTGATTGAATGCATTGAGGGCAGATGTTTTGGCATCGCGACCCATTCGTACCGTACCCATTTCGTGCACACAAGCACCACCGGGTGAGTTGTAATCAAATTCATGAATGTTTTTGAAACCCGCTGCCGACAACATGTCTGCTGCACTCGCCTTCATGTCTTTGCGCATGGCCAACTCATTGCTGCCAAATTCAAAATGAATGCGTACCAATGGCAAACCCCACTGGTCTTTTTCTGTGCTATCCAAAGCAACGGTGTTGGTTTCTTGTGGCAATGTTTCGCCCCAAGCCCCCAACCACATGGTCCACAAACCAGGAGTGCTCAGTTGTTGTTTGAAAGCTGCACCAAAGCCCGGCAAACCCGGCAGTTTGTCTTTCCAACCCTGCCGTTCGCCATCACCCTGATAGCCGTACCCCCTGATAAAATCAGCATGTTTGGTAGTGGGGTCGGGCAAATTGCGAAAGCGAGGTATGTATATTCCGTTGGGCCGGCGGCCTTTGTAGTAGCGGTCTGCAAAACCATCGAATTGTGCTTCTGCTCCCACTCTGAAATGATGGTCCATGAGATACTTGCCAACTACACCACTGCTGTTGCCCAAGCCTGTTGGAAAAGCAGCACTGGTGCTACGCAACAAAATAGCAGTTGTAGCAATCGTTGATGCATTCAGGAAAATAATACGGGCAAAAAACGCTTCCGTTTTGTTGGTTTCAGTATCAATAATGCGAACGCCGGTAGCCTTTCCAGATTTGGCATCAAACAACACTTCTTTCACAATGGCATTGGGGCGCATGGTTAAATTGCCGGTGGCCGCTGCCGCTGGTAACGTAGCTGCATTGCTGCTGAAGTAGCCTCCAAAGGGACAACCCCGCATGCACAAGTTTCTGTACTGACAAGGGCCGCGGCCTTCCCAACCTTTGGTAAGATTGGCACTACGACCAATGGTAACAAATCTTTCAGGATAACGCTTTTGTATTTGCGCTTTGAAATGTTTTTCCAGCACATTCATTTCCATGGCGGGCAAAAACACCCCGTCGGGTAAATGTGGAATGCCTTCGGCTTGCCCGCTGATGCCGGCAAAGGCTTCTACATAATCATACCACGGAGCCAGGTCTTTGTAGCGAATAGGCCAGTCTACCGCAATGCCATCTTTAGCATTGGCATCAAAGTCCAAATCACTAAGACGGTAGCACTGTCGGCCCCAGGTAATACTGCGGCCGCCAACCTGATAGCCCCGTACCCAATGAAATGGCTTTTCCTGAATGTAGGGATGCTCTTTTTCGTTGACAAAAAACTGGCGGGTGCTTTCATCAAACTGGCCGCTTTGAATAGGATTTTCTTCACGGTCAGTGTTTGTCAAATTGAGCCGGTGCGTAAACTCCCAAGGGCTCATGGAAGCAGTGGAATAATCGCGGATATGTTGCACATCGCGGCCTCTTTCGAGTACGAGTGTTCGCAATCCTTTTTGGCACAGTTCTTTAGCAGCCCAGCCACCACTGATTCCACTTCCTACCACTATGGCATCGTAATAACGGTCGGTATTGGCAGTGCCTTTATTGATGTGTAACGTATCGCCCATAAAATATTATTGAGTGGCCCAGGAATGTTGCCCCGGTTGCAAGGGTGCATCTGCAATGTAAGCTCCGGGAATATAATCGTACGCCAGGCCTTGTGTGGCACCAACTTTGCTAGTGCACCAAGCCGTAACCGTTAGGTTTTTGAGTGTGGTAAAAAATGAATCGCCCATGAGTTTGCGCTGCGCTTTGCCCAACATGCCAGCAGCTGGTTTACCCTTGGCTTCAAAATGCTGTAGTACGGCAATTCTTCTTACTTCCGATAGCGCTTCGAATGGCATATCATAGTGACTTTGGCAGTAATCTTTCAAAGCGTCGAGCCCGTCGATGAAACGGTTTTGAGATGAACGATCTGTGCAGTCTTTGATGAGGATGGCAATGATGGCGCCACAACCGGCAGCTTTGGCCCCGGGCGTATCTGTTTGCGGAATAATGGTTTCGGCTAATTCATCGAGCAGGGGTATTTGCGCTTCGAGGGAAGAGAGTTTGGGATGCTTGCGGATTTGGTAGACCGTAAAGCCTCCCCAAGCTGCGGCAATGCCTGCAATACCAAGCGATAACCGTTTCACAAATACGCGGCGGTTACCGGTAGCTGTTTTGTTGGGTGTAAGCATGTGGTGTAGGATTATCAGGGTACAGTATGCAATTTACGCCATGCAGCTGATACTGCATGGGCATAAAAAAACCACCCGGTTGGGGTGGTTTTTACCAATGTGATCCGGATTGGATTCGAACCAATGACCTACTGCTTAGCTTACCTGCTACAGCTTTCGCTGCCCACACCATGGGTGCGGTTTGGGGTCTGGACTATATCTTCACCATTGCAGGTGTACCACGTATAGTCTCTACGGAACCTTTTTAAAATCATCAGCCAGATGTGTTCCTTTTTGCTGATGATTCACAGATGCATTTACCCTCAAAGCAATTGACTCTCCATATTCAAGTGGATTGAAATAATAGCAAGAATCTGTTTGCGGACAATAAACGGCGTAGATTGACACCAATGCTTTATTGACTTTTTTAGTATTTACTCCCTTTGCAGTGCTGTAAGAATTACGAAACGGAATTTCGATAACTCCACGTTTGTTTACAGCCCTGTACTTCACTTGAACCGTTTTGAATTTGCCATCTTTATAAATGACTAAATCAAAAGGTGCATGTTCGGTTTCGGGCACCAATACCAGATATCCTTGCAGAAAGAGATCAAGCTTTGCCTTCAATACACCGAGATCGCCTTTGTTTTTTGTGTGATGGGTTATCATCTTTCCAAAATACAAATCGAAACTCAAGTTTCCTCGGGGTTGGCATGATGACGAGTCATCGAAGCGTTCACCGATACAGTGGTATCCACTTACGGAGTTTTGTTTCCTACCGTAAGGCTCCTATTCATTAAAGGCAGTTGCTCTATCCAGCTGAGCTACCGGACCATATTGTAAAGAACTATCGAAACGGCCAAGGCAATTTCGGCTGCAAATAAAATGGATTTTAATGAAAGGGGGCTATTGGGACGCGGATTTTTACGGATGGGAACGGATGAACACGGATTTCTTTTTTGATGAATGGCGATGATTCACCGATTGCTTTTCACGATGGATGTGGGACGCGGAGGCAAACGGATGAAAATAAATTTATACCGATTTTTCTTTTGCGTTGAAGGCTACTCAAGCCCTAAAGGGGCGACAATACTTTAGCCACGGGTGTAACCCGTGGATTAGAAAACAAGACACAACTCAGCCCTGAAAGGGCGTAATATGATTTGCCACAGATGCACGGATGACATGAAAGAGCAAATGGAATGGCCAGCTTTGCACAATGGCTGATGGGCTGCCCGAAGGTAGCGGTAGCCCCCGACGCTTCGGTCGGGGCTACAAGCGGACAGCGGGAACTGCTGCTGAGGGTTGCACAATAGCTGACAGCCCCTATCCTGCTTACTGCAATTTAATTTCGAACAGCTTGGGCCAGTATTTGCCGGTAATGAACAGGCGCTGACCGGCAGAATCGTAGGCGATGCCATTGAGCACTTCGGGTGCCTTGGCATCCAAGGGGTTGCTGGTAATGCCGGCCTTGTTTTTGAGATCGGCAAAGTTGAGGCGGCCCACAATTTGACCGCTGTTGGGGTCAATTTTTACGATGTCATCCGTCTGCCAAATGTTGGCGTACACAAAGCCATTGATGTATTCCAGCTCGTTAAGATTTCCCCTGGGGCCCATGGCATCGGCCACGCCAATGCGTTTGGTTTCCTGAAAAGTAGCAGGATTGAGAAAGTACAGATTGCTGGAACCATCGCTAACGATGAGCTCGGTGCCGTTGTGGGTAATGCCCCAACCTTCTTTGGTGCCTGTATTTATAGGAAATTCATTCAATAATTTGAAGGTAGAAACATCGTATACAAACGCTTTCTTGTTTTTCCAAGTGAGCTGGTAAATTTTTCCGTTGAGTATGGTGACGCCTTCGCCGAAAATATCTTTATCATTTTTCACTTCCTTGCTCACTTTGCCTGTAGCCAAGTCTACGTGGCGTATGTTGCTTTCGCCGTATTGGCCGGTGCCTTCTACCAAATGATTATTGTACCACACCAGGCCTTGCGTAAATGCACCGGCATCATGCGGATAAGTATTGATGAGTTGGTAGTTGATGATGGCTGGCGCATTGTCGGCTACAGCAGGCTCGTTGCTGGTACCGGTATTGGCATCGGGGTTGGCACAGGCTGCCAGCAGCACCAAAGCTGCAACAGTAGTTCGACGAAAGAAAGCATTGTTCATGTGGTAAAATTAAGCAGTAGCTGCATCAAGCGTTTGTTAAGAGGCTGCGAACTACTTGAGCGGCAAACACGGGGGTAATGGCCACGCCCATGCCATTGCAACTCATAGCGCCCCACACATTGGGCGACAAGACCTGTAGCACAGGCAGTTTGCTTTCACTCATAGCCATGAGCCCACCCCAACGGTAATCGATTTGTGCGGCAATATTATCTGTTGAAAAATATTGGGGTAGATGACGAATGAGGAATTGTTCGAGCTGTTGTTGGATAACAACACTGGTGCCTGTATCCAGCGTTTCTTCGCCGGCAAAATCGGCATTGCGGGCACCACCCAGCAAAATGCGATTTCCCAAATGGCGCCAGTAATAAAAGCCTTCATCAAAATGAAATGTACCGTTCATTTTCAAACCCTCTAATGGTTTAGACACCAATACCTGTCCACGTGCTGGTTTGATGCCCAGCTGTGGCTGCATGCTGCTTAAATACGCATTCGTGGTAATGACCAGCTGATGAAACGGAATACTGCCGATAGCAGTTTCCAACACATTGTTTTGCCCCAGTTGCCAACCCTGATGTTGTAATCCATATAAACATTGAACACCCTTTTCTTGTGCCAGCTGCATCATGGCTTGTACCAGTTTGCCGCTGTGTACCGCTCCTTCCAGCAAGTTGCCCGCCATGCCAGCAAAGCCTTGCAGCTGCATGCTGTGCATGCTTTCGTGCATGGGTGCAAATGCCTGAGGCGTACCCATGATGGGTGCCAGCCAACCATTCAATTCATGCAGTTTATCCTCAAAATCATTGGGCCATTCAGTGTAGCATTCAAAGCCACCACAAAGTTCCAAACCAATGCGGGCATCGCCCAAAGTGCTACGCAATTGTTGTATGCCTTTGTAGCGCATTTCTACCACTTGCAGCATGGCATCGGTGCCATTGAGTTGCGCATCGTAGAGCATTTCGCTGGGGCTGCCAAAGCAGGCAAAACCGGCATTGCGGGTGCTGGCACCAGTGGGTATGGGTGCATGATCGATGAGTACCACCCGCTTGGAAGGTTGCTGTTGTTTGTATTGAATGGCCGTCCATAAACCCAGCAAGCCACCACCCAAAATGAGTACATCGGCAGGTTGTAACCAGGTATCTTTTTCCCAAAAGGACATGGCATGTGGCATACGTGCAAATTTCGTTAAAGTAACAGCAAGGCTGTAAACCAATGCGCATATTTACGTTTCAAACAAGAAAAAACATGCGGCAAATTTTGACACTGTTGATGATGGGCATTTTGGTGAGTACACAACTGCCAGCACAAAAACTAAAAGACCTGCTGAAAAAGCCAACCAGTGACAGCAGCAAACAAACGGTAGAAAGCCTGCTGAAAAAAGTAACCGGCAGCAAGGGATAGTCTTAGCACTACCGATGTGGTGAGTGGATTGAAACAAGCCCTGGAAATAGGGTCGCAAAAAAGCAGCAACCTGCTGAGTAAAACAGATGGCTTTTTTGCCAATGCCGCCGTAAAAATATTGCTGCCCGAAGAAGCCCGGAAGGTGGAAAAAACATTGCGCAATTTGGGCATGGGCAAGCTGGCCGACGATGCTATTTTGAGCATGAACCGTGCCGCAGAAGATGCTGCCAAATCTGCAGCTCCTATTTTTAAACAGGCCATTGTAAACATGAGCTGGCAAGATGCATGGGGAATACTACGGGGCAGCGATACGGCCGCAACGGCTTATCTCCGGGGCAGCACCAGCAGTGCATTAACAGAAGCATTCCGACCAGTAATTGCACAATCCATCGACAAAGTGGGTGCTACCAAACATTGGAATACGTTGTTTACCAACTACAACAAATTTGCCAGCAAAAAAATCAATCCCGACCTCACAGCGTATGTAACCGAGCAGGCTTTGCGGGGCATTTTCATACAACTGGCGCAGGAAGAAAAAGACATTCGCAAAAACCCGGCAGCAAGAACAACTGAGTTGTTGCGAAAAGTATTCGGCAGTAAATAGTCAGGAATGTTTGTTGCGTAAAAAACTGCGCTTTTGTTGCCATGCTTCTACCTGCCAGGCGGCAGCGGCATGCAACACTTCTGACACCGACTTGCGTTGAATATCTTTCATCTCAAACAGGGAAATACCAGCGACCATATTGCGACCGTTTTGTTGCAGTTGCGGATAAGCCAGCAACAAATCTTTGCCGCGGCAAAAGCACACCTCAATGCCACCGGTTTTGCGCAGGTAATTGATGTAACAGAACATGCCGTGATAATGATAAAACGGAATCTTGAAACTGAACTTTTCCTGTACCTGCGGCATTGCTGTACAGATGAGTGACCGCAGCTCAGCAGCTAATGCAGACTCCACTTCGGGCAGTGATTCGATGTATGAGGAAACTTTGTATTCCATTTTTTGAGTGACTTCGGTGTGGCTCCCTTAATTTTAAAAGTATAAAACCTCGAAAACAACGGCCATATGAACAGAAGAAAATTTGTGCAGACCACCGCACTGGCATCCTTGGCATTCGGATTGTCTGATGCACTGGCATTTGCTCCTAAAAAAGAAAAATAGGCATTCAGCTCTACAGTGTGCGGGATGAGTTGAAAGCTGGTCTCGACAGTGTGATTGGCAGACTGGCCGGCATGGGTTATCAGCAAATAGAAATGTTTGGCTACAATGATGGCAAATATTTTGGCAACGACATGCAGGCCACTGCTGCCATTCTAAAAAAGTATGGTGTCACCAGCCCGAGTGCACACATTGGCCTTGCTGAGTTTTTACATAAAGGCAACGACGATGTATGGAAGAAAGCGGTGGATGATGCCAAGCTGATTGGCAACGATTATTTGGTAGTACCCTGGCTGGAGGAGCAATACCGCAAAACACCTGATGACTATAAAAAACTGGCAGCACGATTGAACCGTGGCGCCGAATTGTGTAAAGCAGGTGGTCTCAAATTTGCCTACCACAATCATGCTTTTGAGTTTGACACACTGCCCGGCGGTGGCACTGGCTACGATATTATCCTGAATGAAACCGATGCTTCTATGGTAAAACTGGAACTCGATTTGTATTGGGTAAAAAATGCCGGCAAAGATCCGTTTGCATTGTTTGCCGCACAGCCCGGCCGTTTTGTAATGTGGCATGTAAAAGACATGGACAAAAACAACAAAGACAAACAAACCGAAGTAGGCAATGGCAGCATCGACTTCAAAGCCATTTTTGCTAAAGCCAAACAATCGGGATTGGAATACTTTTTTGTAGAGCAAGAAAACTATGCGGTATCGCCCTACGACAGCGTTGAAAAATGCATCCGCTATGTAAAAGGCAATCTGGTGAAGTAGTCTTTTATTTTTCAGGCACCAACAAAAAGTGTCGCCCCAAACGGAGCGACACTTTTTTATTGATGCAGCATTAAATTATTTCAACGCTTTAATTTGAATGTTTCGAAACCACACCAAATCGCCGTGGTCTTGCAGGCCTATCTTACCTTGGGTAAATGTGCCGAAGCCAGGCATGTTTTTAAACTTACTGTTCGCAATCATTTGTGCCCATGATGCATCATTGTATGTAGTTTCAACAATTACCACAGCATTCAGCTTGAAGGTGAGTTTGCCTTTGTTGCAAATAATTTCTGCAAGGTTCCACTCGCCTACCGGTTTTACGGGCTCAGAAGATGAAGCAATCATGTCATATAAATCGCCGGCACGGTGCTTGTGAATTTTGGCATCGGCATGACGGTCGTTGTCGAGCACCTGCATTTCAGGCCCCGTCTTCCAAGGATGACTGTATTGATCACCTTCCTGTACAAAAAACATAACGCCGCTGTTACTTCCTTCGGCTACTTTCCATTCCAGTTTGAGGTGAAAGTTTTCGTAAGCATTATCAGTAACAATATCGCCGCCATCTTTTGCAGCAGGGTCGAGCATTAATACACCATCTTTTGCTTGCCAGCCTTTGCCAATGGTACCGGGCTTATTGAATTTGTGCCAGCCATTGGTGGTTGTGCCGTCAAATAAAAGCTTGAAACCCTTGTCAGCCTTGGGTTGTGCATACATACTCAGCTGCAAGCACAGCAAAGAGAATAATGTGGTCGTGATTTTTTTCATGTAGTTTATTTATTGAGCAGCAGTACGTATTTCACCATCTGCTTGGCATCGTCGATTGAAACGGTAGGATGCGGTGTCATAGGAATTTGCCCCCAGTTACCCGATCCTCCTTTGATGATTTTTTCGGCCAGCATGGTTACGGTTGCATCGTCGGCATTGGGATATTTAGCAGCTACATCTTTGTATGAAGGGCCGGTTGAAGTTTCACTCACTTTATGACAGGTAAGGCAATCAGATTTTGCCACCAATGCCAAACCATTTTTATAATCAGGATTTGAAGAAAGTTCATCAGCAGGTGCAGCTGTTTTCTCTTCATCCGGAGTAACGGTTGTTTGAGTTGTGCTACTACTTTCATTGCCACCACAAGCTACTGCTGCCATGGCCACACAGGCCACAAAAAATATTCTTTTCATAGATATTGTTTTAAGGCTTTAAAATTAACTCAATCCAAGTATTGAACGGTTTAATTGTTCATTGGCGCCGGTTCCTGCAAAATCATCAAAGGCTTTATCCGTTACCCGGATGATGTGGTCTTGAATAAAGATGGCTCCTTCTCTGGCACCATCCTCCGGATGCTTGATGGCACACTCCCATTCCATTACGGCCCAACCCTTGTAATCGTAAGCAGCCAACTTGCTGAAAATGCTTTTGAAATCAACCTGACCATCGCCCAAACTGCGGAAACGACCCGCCCTGTTGATCCAGCTTTGATACCCCCCATACACGCCTTGCTTTCCGGTAGGGTTAAATTCGGCATCTTTTACATGAAACATTTTGATGCGTTCATGATAATGATCGATATAGCTGAGATAGTCGAGGCATTGCAAAACGAAATGCGACGGATCGTACAACAAACAAGCACGTTGATGATTGCCTGTGGCTTCTAAAAACATTTCATAAGAAACACCATCGTGCAAATCTTCACCCGGATGAATTTCGTAGCAGAGATCAACACCCTGTGCATCAAACTCGTTGAGGATGGGCAGCCAACGATTGGCCAGTTCTTTGAAGCCTGTTTCTACCAAACCTGCAGGGCGTTGCGGCCATGGGTATACCGTGTGCCACAACAGTGCCCCACTAAAAGTAGCATGTGCATTCAAGCCTAAATTGGCAGATGCTTTAGCAGCGTATTTCAACTGCTGAATGGCCCATGCTGTTCTGGCCTTGCTGTTGCCCCGCACCGATTCAGGTGCAAAGCCATCAAACATCGCATCATAAGCAGGATGCACCGCTACCAATTGGCCTTGCAAATGCGTACTGAGTTCTGTAATCTCGAGGCCACATTCGTTTACAAGGCCTTTGATTTCATCGGCGTAGGTTTTGCTTTCGGCAGCTCGTTGCAAATCAATACAACGGCTATCCCAACTCGGAATTTGTACGCCCACAAAACCCAAACTTTTTGCCCATTGGCAAATGCTTTTCAAATCATTAAACGGCGCCACTTCGCCCATAAACTGAGCCAGAAAAATGGCAGGTCCTTTTATCGTTGTCATAGAGTTTCTCGCACAGAGGCACAGAGAAATTGCTATCAGTTCTTGAGCCTCTTGATGCCTTGTTTTAAAAGTTCTTCATTGAAGTTGATGAGTAATCCTGTACTTATACTTGTCAATTTGAGGTAGGTCAAAAGCTGTTTAGCATGTACAGGAAGGAGTGTTTCGATAGACTTAATTTCAACAATCACTTGTTGGTCAATAATTAAATCTGCTCTAAATCCAATACCCATTTTTATGCCATCTAAGTAAACAGGAATTTCTTTTTGTCTTTCTATAAATAAGCCAAGTTGATTGAGTTTATACCACAACATCTCTTCGTAAACAGATTCAAACAAACCTGGTCCGGTTTTTCGATGAATGTCTATGGCCTGTTCAATGATGAGTGCAGTAAGATCATTTGTTTCCATGACCTAATTGTGTGTTTGTGTTTATACAAAAAAACTCTGTGCCTCTGTGCGAAACATAAGTTCTGTGCGAAAAATCCTCACACTTCAAACACCGTCCACTTCTGTTCACTTTGCGAGGAAGCCACCACATTTTCGATGAAAGCCATGCCTCTTACCCCTTCGGTAGTACTGGGGAAATCAAGACATTCTGCAGCTGGTGTCACGCCATCCACGTCCGATTGCACGGTGAGGGCAAAGTTGCGGTAGAGGTTGGCAAATGCTTCCAGATAGCCTTCGGGATGGCCTGCAGGAATGCGGGTGTTGTGCTTGGCAAAGCTGCCGTTGTAGCCAGCACCTGTGCGGTAAATTTCAGCCGGTTTATCCAGCCATTTCACCAGCAAGGTATTGGCATCTTCCTGTTTCCATTCCAAACCACCGAGCTCACCATACACCCGAATTTTAACGGCGTTTTCTTCGCCGGCAGCCACCTGCGAAGCCATGAGCACCGCACTGGCACCATTGTTCATTTTCATGAGTACGGCACCATCATCATCCAACAAGCGGCCTTCTACCAAAGTGTTGAGGTCTGCACAAATATGTGTGGTTTGCAAACCGCTCACATACTCTGCCAAATTGAATGCATGGGTACCAATATCGCCCATGGCACCTGCCTTACCCGACCGCTTAGGATCGGTACGCCAGCTGGCTTGTGCCTGGCCGGTTTTTTCCAATAAGGTACTCAACCAACCCTGCGGATATTCAACATAAATTTTTCGCACTTTACCCAAAGCACCACTGGCCACCAGTTGACGGGCCTGCTTCACCATGGGATAACCGGTGTAGGTATGACAAAGCAACAAACGCTTGCCGGTTTCCTGCACTTTTTGTTGCAGCTGTTTGGCTTGCTCCAGCGTAAAAGTGATGGGCTTTTCTATCACTACGTGAAAGCCTTTTTCTAACGCCAACATGGCGGGATCAAAATGCACGAAGTTGGGCGTAACAATGCTCACAAAATCAATGCGTCCTTCCGCTTCCGTTTTGGCGGCCTCGGTTTCCAGCATCACTTTGTAATCGGTATAAATTCTATCGGGCTGCAGATACAGCATTTTACCCGATTCGATGGCCACATCTGGATTCACACTCAAAGCACCCGCAACTAACTCCACCTGACCATCCATGTTCATAGCCAAACGATGCACGGCACCAATAAAGGCATCTTTACCACCGCCAATCATGGCCATTCTTAATTTTCTATTCATATCTACGATAGCTTAAATGAATGAACGTTATACTTATAAACTCCAGCCGGCACGGTATTCTCTTTTCACAAACTGGTTGGCTGGCTCAAAGTTGGTGATGCGCATATTGGCAGCATCCCACAGCAACTTCTTGCGGCCGAGGTATTTGTCTTCCCAACCTTTGGCAGCAGGGTTCTTCATCATCCAACTACGGATAGCCAGGTTCGCAATGAGTACACTTTCAGTAAATGGTCCGGCAAAGTCGAAATGTGAACTGGTTTGTGCATTGCCGTAGCCCGCAATACATGCATTTACCCACTGCTGATAGTGGCCTTCGGGCACACGGGCAATGGTAGACGCTGGCAGCTGAATGTCTTTCATTTTTTGAGTAGGCAACAAACGCGGATTGGCGCCATAACAATCGGCCAGAATCTTTCCTTTGGTGCCTTCGAAAATGATACCACCATCCCAGTTGCCCATAGGTTCATCAGGCAATAATTCTTTGGGTCTTTCTGGCAGCAAACCGCCATCCATCCAGGTTACTTTGATTTCACCTTTGCCATCTGTTCTGGGGTAGTTGATGTGAATGATGGAAGAAGGCGGACAGCTATCTACATAGCCGGCTTCTTTCCATGCATCTACAAACTGGTTGGGCACAGAGCATTCTACTTCGTTGGGAAAAAGAATGGGCAAAATACGATAAGCCGGATCCAGAATATGACAGGCCATATCGCCCAAAGCACCGGTACCAAAGGCCCACCAGCCACGCCAGTTGAATGGATGATACGCAGGATTGTAGTCTGTCCATTGAGCAGGTCCGAGCCACAAATCCCATTTCATATCGGCAGGTACATCGTGCTTGCCACTGGGTGTCGGCATGCCTTGGGGCCACACAGGACGGTTAGTCCAGGCATATACTTTGGTCACCTCTCCTATCAAACCAGACTGGTACATTTCCTGCATACGACGAACGCCATCGCCACTGCCGCCCTGGTTACCCATCTGTGTAACGACCTTGTATTTACGTGCCGCTTCTGTGAGCATACGGGCTTCGTAGATATCATGGGTCAATGGCTTTTGTACATATACATGCTTGCCCATTTTAATGGCAGCCATGGTGGCTACAGCATGGGTATTATCGGGTGTTGATACTGAAACAGCATCAATGTTCTTACCTTCCTTCTCCAGCATTTCGCGGTAGTCAAAGTAAAACTTCGCCTGCGGAAAACGCTTTACAGAACCTGCAGCCTGCTTCACATCTACATCGGCAAATGCTACAATGTTGGCCCGGCCACCTTTGGCAAACTCAGATAAATCGCTGGCACCCTTGCCACCAGCGCCAATGCCGGCAATGTTGAGCTTATCGCTGGGCGCTACATAGCCACGGCCTAGCACATGACGAGGCACAATCATAAATCCTGCACCGGCTACTGCCGTGTTGCGGATAAAATTTCTTCTGGATGATTTTTTGGAAGACATGCGGTTATTTTAAAGCTGTTTGGAGTTATGTAATTTTCAATCGTTGTTATGCAATGGTAAAACTGATGCACTCTTTGAGTTCCTTTTCTGTGTATGCCAATCCGTATTGTTTCAACACATCGTCGGGTACGCCATTCCATTGGTTGGGTTGATTGCCCACATAGCCAATGTCTTTTACACCTATTTCAGAAGTGTAAAAACCTGTAGCTGTGAGATTACGCATCAGGTTAAAAAATGCTACCCCTTGTGCCATGGCAGGTTTGGCTTTGTTTGGATACGCTATGGCATCCACCACTTCAATTTGTTGTGTGCTGCTGCATTCCACAAATGGTTTTTCATAGGTCTTGAGGCAATGCAAATCGAGCCAGCGCAATCCACCCCGCATGGGAGTTTGATGCTGCGGCATGTCTTTTACAATAAACTCAATAAACGCAGGCACACCGGCTTGCGATGCACTGCCGCTTACCTCATCGGCTGGTATAATGATATCGGCCAGTACAGTGATGGTTTTCAACTCATGATCGGTAAAAAACTTTTCCTTCAAGAGTTGTTCATCGTGTGCCTTTTCTTCCTTCATTCTGTCGTAAGTAAATGTGCCTACGGCAGTGGCATTTTCCGCTGCTTTTTTGTCAGCAGGCTTGCAGGCATCAATCAGCACGGCGGTGCTCAGCGAACCAATGGCCAATGCTTTGAGTGATTTTCTTCTATCCATGATGTTGATGTTAGATGTTGGATGGCTGATGTCTGATATTCGTTAGCTGTTTGGAGTTTGGGGTTTGTCGTTTTTGATGTTCGTTTTTGTTACTTGATTAAAGTTTCATGTACATCAAAAAGACTCCTGTATTCCATAAGCACATTTTCAAATTAGCTTATTAGCACATTGGCTAGTTGCTTACAGGTTTTGCTTTTTCATTTCATCAATAATGTATTCGCTGGCCCGCATGCTCAGAGCAAGAATGGTCCACGTAATGTTTTTATCGGCTTGTGAGGTAAAGGCGGCACCATCTACCACAAACAGATTTTTACAATCGTGTGCCTGGTTCCATTTGTTCAGCGCAGAGCTCTTGGCATCTGCACCCATGCGGGCCGTACCAGCTTCGTGAATGATTTTACCTGGCGTTTCCAAACCCCAATTATTGCTTTCATCGTCATCGGCTCCCCAAGTAATCACAGCGCCCATGTTGTGCATGATTTCCTTAAAGGTTTCCTTCATGTGCTTGGCTTGCTTTATTTCATGCTCACTCCATTTCACATTAAACTTCAATACGGGAATACCATATTTATCTACCACGCTGTTGTCTATCTCACAGTAGTTGTCGTAGCGTGGAATGGCTTCGCCACGGCCAGCCATGCCTACGCCTGCACCATAGAAAAAGCGGAAATCTTCTTTCAGACTTTTGCCATAACCACCGGCTTCTTTCTGTACACCTTTCACAGCAAATTTTCCGTTCATGCCTTCGATGCCAAAGCCAAAACCGTATGCGGGTTGTTGCATGCCGCCCCAGTATTCAATATGATAACCACGAGGAAAATCAAGCTTCTTGTTGTCGCCCCACCAAGGACTGTACACATGCATGCCACCTACGCCATCTTCGTTGTAGCGTTTGCGATCGAACAAAGAAGGCAACACGCCACCCATGGCAGCACCGGTACTATCGTGTAAATACCGACCAACGACGCCGCTGCTGTTAGCCAGGCCATTCGGATGCCGGTCACTTTTTGAGTTGAGCAGCAAACGTGAACTTTCGCAGGCACTGGCAGCCAGTATTACTACCCGGCCACTCACCTGATATTCTTGCAACGTTTCTTTATCTACATAACTAATACCCGTGGCCAGCCCTTCTTTATTGGTAATCACTTCACGGGCCATGGCATTCACCACCATATCTACATTGCCCGTTTCTACTGCTGGTTTTACCAATACTGAAGAGGAAGAAAAATCGCCATGCACGGTACAACCACGACCGCACTGGGCACAGAAGAAACAAGCGCCACGTTTGTCGTTTATTTTTTTGGTAAGAATAGACAAGCGGGAAGGGATAACCGGCACACCGGCGCTGCCTGCTGCTTTTTTCAGCATCAATTCGTGCAGGCGTGGTTTTGGTGGCGGAAGAAAAATACCATCCGGATCATTTTCCAAACCTTCGTTGGTGCCGAAAATGCCCAATAGTTTATCAATCTTATCATAGTATGGCTTCACGTCTTCGTAGCCAATTGGCCAGTCGTCGCCTAAGCCATCAATGCTTCTGCGTTTGAAATCTCGTGGGCCAAAACGCAGCGAGATGCGCCCCCAGTGATTGGTGCGACCACCTACCATGCGGGCCCGCCACCAATCCCAGCTGGTGCCGTTGGCTTTGGTATAGGGTTCTCCATCAATTTCCCAACCCCAGTAGCAGGCATCAAAATCGCCGAATGGACGAAACTTGGTACTGGCACCACGGCGTGGACTCTCCCATGGGTTCTTCAGTTGCGTTACATTTTTTGCAGGATCGTAATCAGGACCGGCTTCAAGCAAGCATACTTTTAAACCAACATTGGCCAGCACATAAGCAGCCATACCGCCACCTGCACCTGAGCCCACAATCACTACATCATATTCTTTTGCAGATTTCTTAATCTGTAATTCTCCCATGGCTTCTGTTTATTAATCGTCGAACTAAAATAGGTATTTAGGGTAATGCCGATTGTTAACGAAAAAAATTAATTATCGTGGCTGGCAGAAAAGCAGGACCGAAAAGGTTTGCAGAAAAAACTGTGGAAAGCTCATAACAGATGGTTTTCAATAATCCCTATTTTTAGCACTTCACGATTCAATCTAATCGCAACGATTTTTTATGCCTACCACAATTCAAAAACAGCAACTCTTTGTTGCCAGCTGTCTGGCGCTGCTCGTTACTTCATTATCCTTTGGCATTCGTGCCGGTATTTTAGGACAGTTGGGCACCGAGTTTCAACTCAATGCATCCGAACTTTCCACCATTGCTGCCACAGCATTTTGGGGTTTTCCGCTGGCAGTTATCGTAGGTGGTTTTGTGGTAGATATTATAGGAATGAAGAAGCTGCTGGTGGCAGCTTTTGTGTTTCACCTCGCTGGTATTTTACTCACCATTTTTGCCGGCGGCTTTTGGAGTCTGTTCATTTCTACGTTGCTTATTGGCATTGCCAACGGCACAGTAGAAGCAGCCTGTAATCCGCTGGTAGCAGCCATTTACCCCGATAATAAAACCACCAAGCTCAACCACTTTCACCTCTGGTTTCCTGGTGGCATTGTCATTGGCACCCTCATTGTATTCTTCCTTAGCAAAGCGGGTATTGGTTGGCACATACAGGTAGGCCTCATGATTATTCCGACATTATTATATGGTTTCCTGTTTTCAAAACTGCAGTTCCCTGTTACTGAAAGAGTAGCCAGTGGCGTAAGCACTGCCGATATGTATAAGGCCTTGCTCAATCCGTTGTTTTTATTCATGATGGTTTGCATGCTAGGCACGGCCATCACCGAACTCTTTACCGGCCAGTGGATTGAAGTGCTGTTGAAAAACGTAACGGACAATGCATTGCTGATTCTCACCATCACCACGGGTGTAATGGTAGTGGGCCGCGGCTTGGCCGAACCTGTAGTACACAAATTATCACCCACAGGCGTGTTGCTCATATCTGCCATTCTTGCCACAGCAGGCCTGTATTTGCTGGGCCACAGTGCGGGTAACATGGTATATGCTGGCGCTTTGGTATTTGGTATGGGCGTTTGCTATTTCTGGCCCACCATGCTTGGTTTTGTAGCAGAATATTTACCCAAAACTGGAGCTGTTGGCCTCAACCTCATGGGTGGTGCAGGCATGTTTGCTGTATCTATGTATACCATGGTAATGGGCAGCAAATACGACAGCCTGCTGCAGCAGAAACTGCCCGCTGGCAGCTCACTTGCCGATTATACCGCCGCCCCTGCAGGCAGCGAAATGGCCAATGCATTGGTAGCTGCAAAAACCGCCGCCGGCCCTGAAATCATCAACCTTACTTTGATGATTCCTATAGCACTGGTCATTGCTTTTGCAGGCTTGTTTATTTATATGCGGGGCAAAAGCAAGCCTTCACTTTCTTAAGCTTTTTCAACATCTTGTATCATGAGCAGTCGCGCATCTGTTATTAAAAACATTGTTGCCGGCACGGCAGGCATTAGCCTGCTCGGCGCTTCGCAGCAAGCATTGGCCAAAGCCATGGAAGACCAACCACTCAAAGGCAATATCAACCACAGTGTGTGCCGCTGGACATACGATTTTTTATCGCTGGATGAATTGTGTGTGCTGGCCAAAGAAATCGGTATTAAAGCCATTGATTTGATTGGCCCTAAAGAATGGCACATCCTCAAAAAGCACGGCATTGACAGCAGCATGTGCAATGGTGCCGAAATCAATCTGGTAGATGGTTGGAACAACAAAGACAATCATGCCAAGCTTATACAGAGCTACACCGAACATATTGAACTGGTGTCGAAAGCCGGTTACAAAAACCTGATCTTCTTTACCGGCAACCGCCGCGGCATGGATGATGAAACCGGCATGCAAAATACCGTGGAAGGGCTGAAGAAAATTGTAGGCCTTGCCGAAAAGAAAGGTGTGGTGTTACAGTTGGAATTGTTCAACAGCAAAATCAACCACAAAGACTACATGGCCGACAAAAGTGCCTGGGGTGTAGAAATGTGCAAACGCATTGGCAGCGAAAACGTAAAGCTGTTATACGATATCTATCACATGCAAATCAATGAAGGTGATGTGATTCGTACCATTCAGGATTTTCACCCCTACTTCGGTCATTATCATACAGCAGGTGTACCGGGCCGTCATGAAATTGACGATACACAAGAGCTCAACTATCCGGCCATTATGCAGGCCATTGTAAAAACGGGCTACAAAGGCTACGTGGCACAGGAATTCATTCCGGTTGCTACCGATAAAATCGCATCGCTGAAAGACGCCATCCGGCGCTGCGATGTATAAGCTTATCCATCAGAAAAATTCATCCAGAAACCATAAACAGTAAAACGGACATGGCAGAAAATACCTACGATGCAATTGTAGTGGGCAGCGGTATCAGCGGCGGCTGGGCAGCCAAAGAACTCACCGAAAAAGGATTGAAAGTGATCATGCTGGAGCGTGGCCGCAATGTGGAGCACGTAAAGGATTATGTAAACACCAATAAAGACCCGTGGGAGTTTCCGCACCGCGGCGGTCGTACACAGGAAATGGTAGACAACTACCCTGTGCTCAAACGTGATTACCCGCTCAACGAAATGAACCTCGATTTTTGGGCGAACGAAAAAGATTGTCCCTACGTTGAAAAGAAACGCTTCGACTGGTACCGTGGTTACCATGTTGGAGGTCGCTCACTCACTTGGGGGCGTCAAAGCTATCGCCTCGGCGATTTAGACTTTGAAGCCAATGCCAAAGACGGCATTGCTGTAGACTGGCCCATTCGCTACAAAGACCTCGCCCCTTGGTATAGCTATGCCGAAAAATTTGCCGGCATCAATGGCAACCGTGATGGTTTTCCTTCTTTGCCCGATGGCGACTACCTGCCTGCCATGGAAATGAACTGCGTCGAAAAAGACGTAGCAGCCCGTATCAAACAATTGTATGGCGGTAAACGTGCTTTCATCATGGGCCGCAGTGCCAACCTCACGGCGCCGCACAACAACCGCACCAACTGTCAGTATCGCAATAAGTGCTGGCTGGGTTGTCCTTTTGGTGCTTATTTCAGCACCCAAAGTGCAACATTGCCGGCAGCCATGGCTACAGGCAATCTCACCCTTCGTCCGTTCAGCATTGTTACCCGCATTTTGTACGATAAAGACACGCAAAAAGCAAAAGGTGTAGAAGTGCTGGATGCTGAAACCAACAAGACTTATGAGTACTACGCAAAAGTGGTATTCGTATGTGCATCGGCCTTCAACAGTTCATGGATTCTGATGAATTCAGCAACGGATGTGTGGGAAGGCGGCTTAGGTAGCAGCAGCGGCGAACTCGGCCACAACGTGATGGACCACCACCTGAAATGTGGTGCCAGCGGCCGTGTAGAAGGCTACGACGACAAATACTATTTTGGCAAAAGACCCAATGGCATTTACGTACCCCGCTTCCAAAACATCATGGATGACAAACGGGATTACCTGCGTGGCTTTGGCTACCAGGGTGGTGCCAGCCGTAGCGGTTGGAGTCGCGAAATTGCTGAATTGAATATAGGCGCAGCCTTCAAAGATGCCCTCACCGAGCCCGGTCCTTGGAGCATGGGTATCATGGGCTTTGGCGAGATTTTGCCTTACCACGAAAACCGCATTTACCTCAATAAAAATGTAAAAGACAAGTGGGGCCTGCCAGTGCTGGAAATGGATGTGGAAATGAAGGACAACGAAATGAAAATGCGCAAAGACATGATGAGCGAAGCCGCCACCATGTTGGAAGCTGCAGGAGTAAAAGACGTGAAGACCTATGACTATGGCTACGCAGTAGGTATGGGCATTCATGAAATGGGTACTGCCCGTATGGGTAGAGACCCAAAAACCAGCGTACTCAACGGCAATAACCAGGTATGGGATGCGAAAAACGTGTTTGTAACGGATGGTGCATGTATGACAAGCGCTGCTTGCGTCAACCCATCACTTACTTACATGGCTCTCACTGCACGTGCTGCTGATTTTGCTGTAAGCGAATTGAAAAAAGGCAACCTGTAATCAACCATCAACTTTCATCACTCACTCGTTTTTATGCCAGAACAATACGACGCCATAGTAGTAGGCAGCGGCATCAGCGGAGGCTGGGCGGCTAAAGAGCTCTGCGAAAAAGGGCTGAAAGTATTGTTGCTGGAGAGAGGCCGCGATTTTAAACATGTTGAAGATTATACAACGGCCAACAAAGACCCTTGGGACTTTGAACACCGTGGCCGTACAACTGCGGAGCAACGTGAAGGCTACCCGGTGATACACCGTGGTTGGGCGGCATCGGAAGCAGTGATGGATATGTGGGCTAATGAAAAGGATTGCCCCTATGTAGAAGACAAACCTTTTACCTGGTGGCGGGCCTATCAAATGGGCGGACGTTCCATTTTGTGGGGGCGCCAGAGTTATCGCCTCAGCGATGTAGACTTTGAAGCCAATGCTAAAGATGGTATTGCCATCGACTGGCCCATACGCTACAAAGACATAGCACCTTGGTACGATTATGTAGAAACCTTTGCCGGCATCAGTGGTAGCAAAGAAGGCCTGCCGCATTTGCCCGATGGCCAGTTTTTACCTCCAATGGAGCTGAACTGTGTAGAGAAAGATGTGGCTTCAAGATTGAAAGCATTTTACAAAGGCAACCGGCATTTAATTATTGGCAGAACAGCCAACTTAACTGCACCAATACAAGGCCGTACACAATGCCAGTTTAGAAACCGTTGCTGGGAAGGCTGCCCCTTTGGCGGCTATTTTTCCACCCAATCTTCTACCCTGCCTGCCGCTGTAAAAACAGGCAATCTCACTGTTCGGCCATGGTCTATTGTAACCAAAGTGCTGTACAATAAAGACACCCAAAAAGCAACGGGTGTAGAGGTATTGGATGCTGAAACCAACCAAACAGTTGAGTTCAAATCGAAGCTGGTATTTCTGTGTGCTTCGGCACTAAACAGTACTTGGGTATTGTTTAACTCTGCTACTGATGTATGGCCCGGTGGCCTTGGCAGCAAGCAGCGGTGAACTGGGTCACAACGTAATGGATCATCATTACAACCTTGGCGCCAGCGGCTCAGTAGAAGGTTTCGAAGACAAATATTATTACGGTCGACGGGCCAATGGCTTTTACATTCCCCGCTTCACCAACCTTAACGGCGATACCCGCCAATACCTGCGTGGCTTTGGCTATCAGGGTGCCGCAAGCCGCAGTGGTTGGAGCCGCGAAATAGCGGAGCTCAACATAGGCGCCAACTTTAAAGAGGCATTGTTGGAGCCGGGTGGCTGGAACATAGGCATGACAGGGTTTGGCGAAATTTTGCCCGACCACCGTAACCGCATTTACCTGCATAAAGAAAAGAAGGATAAATGGGGCTTGCCCGTACTGGCCATGGATGCAGAACTACAACAAAATGAGCTGGACATGCGCAAAGACATGGTAGCAGAGGCCAAGGCCATGCTGGAAGCAGCCGGAGTGAAAAATGTACATGGTTGGGACAACGGTCATGCTATGGGGCACGGCATACATGAAATGGGTACAGCCCGCATGGGCCGCGATGCCAAAACAAGTGTGCTCAACGAATGGAATCAGGTGTGGGACTGTAAAAATGTATTTGTAACGGATGGCGCAGCTATGACATCGAGTGCCTGCCAAAATCCATCACTTACTTACATGGCACTTACGGCAAGAGCTGCCAACCATGCCTTTGAAGAATTAAAAAAAGGAAACCTTTGATTTTAATATTCATCTCTACAAAACAATAAACATTTTTTATATGGACAGAAGACAAGCCCTTCAGAATGTAGCCCTCTTGCTTGGTGGCACCATTGTAGGTGGCAGTTTGTTTTTGCAAGGCTGCAAAAGTGAAACAGCAGGAGCAGATGCAGCCCTGCTTACCGAAGACCAGATTAAATACCTGGACGAGGTTGCAGAAACCATTTTACCCAAAACCAATACACCCGGTGCCAAAGAAGCTGCCGTGGGTGCATTTATGGCTGTAATGGTAAAAGATTGCTACACCAAGGAGCAGCAAGATGTGTTTGTAAAAGGATTGGCTGATATAGAAAAGAGAAGCGAAGCTGAATTTAAAAATGGCTTCCTGAAAATTACCCCTGAGCAACGCACTACCCTGCTGACTGCTTTAGACAAAGAGCAAAAAGAATATCAGGAGAAAAAAGAAAAAGATAAGCCATCGCATTATTTCCGGATGATGAAGGAGCTGACATTGTTGGGCTTTTTCACTAGCAAACCTGGTGCTACTCAAGCATTGCGCTACATTGCCGTACCGGGCAAATACGAAGGCTGTGTAGACTACAAAAAAGGAGACAGAGCCTGGGCCTAAATAAGCCATTGGTAACAAGCGTATAAAACAAAAAAGCCTTCCGCAATGGAAGGCTTTTTTGTTGGTGCCCCAGACGGGAATCGAACCCGTACTCGCTTTTCGGCGAACAGGATTTTAAGTCCTGCGTGTCTACCAGTTCCACCACCAGGGCGTGGTGTTATTTTGTTATAGCAATACAATTGTACGCTAAAAAAAACACCCCGCAGTTGCGAGGTGAAAAAAATTGAGCGGAAGACGAGATTCGAACCCGCGACCCTCACCTTGGCAAGGTGATGCTCTACCAAGCTGAGCTACTTCCGCATATTGCATTTCACTTTCGTGAGTTGCTTTTTAAGAACTGTCCCGTTGTTTTTGGGAGTGCAAAAATAGGAGTCTAACTATTTCTGCCAAATTTTTTTTTAGGACTTATACTTTGGCGTGTATTGAGTGCTTTCAGGCACTTCTACCTTGGGCTTTCCCTGATAACGGTTTGAATACATGTAGCCACTGCAACCTGCCACAAAAGCCAGCAATGTAGCCACTTGCAGATAAAACAAAAAGCGAGATGACTTTACCCAGTTGCTGCCAAAAGCTTTGTCGTTGGTAGTTTCTTGTGGTTGGTTGTGCGCCATATTCATTTCAATTTCGGCTGCAAAAATAAGGGGGCAGCTGTAATATCCGAACAAGGATATTCACTTATACACAGTAAATATTTTCTGCCCCTGCTTCACTTGCATTTCCAATTATCTTAGGCGCATGATCAACCGGTTGCTCAACTGGCGCATTTTCTTTTTTGTGGTTGCATTGGCCATTGTGGTGGTCACTGTTTTTTACACCCGCTATTTGGCCAATAAAATACTGCGGGAAGAACGCCAGCGGGTGGAAGAATGGGTACAGGCCAATCGCACCATGCAACAGTCTGACGGGCAAAGTTCCATTGCCCTTGCCAATATGGTCATCATCAACAATGAAGACATGCCCTTGATTGCTACCGACGACAAAGGCAACATTGTTGACCATCGCAATCTCGATTCTGTACAATTACTGCGCAACCCCGGCTACCTGCAGCAGCAGCTGGCAAAGCTCAAATCCGAACATCCGCCCATTGACTGGGAAATTAGTGATACGCCAAAAGTGATGTACAAAGTATACTTTGGCAACACAGCCTTGCTCAACGAAGTGCAGTACTACCCATTGGTTCAATTGCTGGTAGTGTCGCTGTTCATTATTTTACTGGTGGTGCTGCTCAATACACACAGCCGGAGTACACAAAACCAATTGTGGGCCGGCATGGCCAAAGAAACGGCCCATCAAATGGGTACGCCCATCACCAACCTGCGGGGCTGGGTGGAAATGCTGAAAGAATCAGAAGTAAATCCGGAAGTGGTACAAGAGCTTGAAAAAGATGTAGAACGATTGAAACTGGTGAGTGATCGCTTCAGCAAAATAGGGTCGCAGCCCAAATTGGAAACCACCAATCTCGTAGCATTGCTCGAAGAGATGGTGAGCTACATGAAACGCCGTGCTCCGGGTAAAGTGCAATTCGAATTCATCAGTCCGGCCAATGAAATTTTGGTGCAGGCTTCTCCCACCCTCATCAATTGGGTAATGGAAAACCTGCTGAAAAATGCCCTTGATGCCATGGATGGCACCGGCTCCATACGAGTTCACATTCAAGACCAACCACATCAGGTAATAGTAGATGTAACTGATACCGGCAAAGGCATAAGTGCTGCCAACCTGGCCCGTGTATTTGCGCCGGGTTTCACAACCAAAAAACGTGGCTGGGGCCTTGGGCTCACCCTTAGCAAACGCATTGTAGACCAGTACCACAAAGGCAATTTGCAAGTAAAACAATCTGAGCCTGGTGTTGGCACTACCTTTCGGATGCAGCTGCCTAAAGGCACCCAATCCTGATAAGCAAAAAAAATCTCCAAAATCGTTTTGGATGATATTGCGCCTACACTGATATTTGCAGCCCCAATTAGCCCAGGTGTTGAAATTGGTAGACAAGCCACTTTGAGGTGGTGGTGCCCGCAAGGGCGTGCTGGTTCGAATCCAGTCTTGGGCACATAAAAAGTCTGTACTACTTGTACGGACTTTTTTATGCTTCGTCCTCAACTCATTTCTGATTCTTTTGCACTGGCGTGCTGGTTCCCTGTCTGCTTGACGCAGTCAGGCAGGGAATCCAGTCTTGGGCACATAAAAAGTCTGTACAATTTGTACGGACTTTTTTATGCTTCGTCCTCAACTCATTTCTGATTCTTTTGCACTGGCGTGCTGGTTCCCTGTCTGCTTGACGCAGTCAGGCAGGGAATCCAGTCTTGGGCACACGAAAAGTCTGTACAATTTGTACGGACTTTTTTATGCTTCGTCCTCAACTCATTTCTGATTCTTTTGCACTGGCGTGCTGGTTCCCTGTCTGCTTGACGCAGTCAGGCAGGGAATCCAGTCTTGGGCACATAAAAAGTCTGTACTACTTGTACGGACTTTTTTATGCTTCGTCCTCAACTCATTTCTGATTCTTTTGCACTGGCGTGCTGGTTCCCTGTCTGCTTGACGCAGTCAGGCAGGGAATCCAGTCTTGGGCACAAAGCCTTCCATGCAGGAAGGGATTTTTATTACCTTCCGCAGAAGACTACCACCCACTTAGCAAACGTCTTCCATTGTATGAAAAAAGCTTCTGCTTCCTTCTCCCTCCTGCTGCTGATTGGTTTCAACCTGTATTTCATTTGGTACTACCATCAGCATCCAGAGTCATTCAGAACCTTGCTTTTGCTGTATTGGTTGCAAAGTGCCGCTATGGGATTGTTCACGTTTATTCAACTGCTTACTGTTCCCATCAATCAGGTAGAAATTGTAGAAAACAACGGTCAACCCATGTCTGCTGCCTCAAGCCGCGGTTGCTCCGGTTTTTTCTTTTTGTTTCACTACGGAACCTTCCATATAGTTTACCTCATAATGCTTTGGGTAAGAAGCGAGGGCAAAGTAGATGTTGGCTTTTTGAAAATTTCGTTCTTCATCATACTCATTGCTGAGTTCATGGAGTTTGTACGTAAAAAACAAGCAACATCTTCTGCCCCTGTTCGGGCAGGATATATTTTCTTTTTGCCGTATTTACGCATTGTGCCCATGCACCTCATGTTGGTAGGCGCCAGCCTTTCGGGCTGGTCAGATATCACTTTGTTTTTGGTGCTCAAAACCATTGCAGATGTTGCCATGCATTTGCTCACCAACCGATTGTATTTTCGCAGCACAGCCAAATAATCATTTTCATTATGCCTCAGGTAATTTGCCCCAATTGCAACCACAAGTTCGAACCCACCGATGCCATGCGGGAGGAATTGCGCAACCAAATGAAAGATTGGCAGCAAAAAAAAGATGACGAATACCGCCAGCGGGAAAACCAGTTAAAAACTCAGCTCGAACAAAAAGACCGTGAAGCAGCACTTCTACTGGAACAAGAGAAAAAGAAACTGGCAGAAACGCTGGAAGCCAACCTGCGCAAACAACTCTCCGGAGATTATGAGGTGCAAATGAAATTGCTGCAAGAACAACTGGCCAACAACGATGAAAAGCTGAAAGAAGCCCGCCAAAAAGAACTGAATTTTTTGAAGAAGGAACAGGAGCTACTGAACAAAGAACAGGAACTGGAAATCCAACTGCAAAAAATGCTGATTGATGAACGAAGCAAACTCAGCGACATTATTCGGCAAGAAGAAATAGAAAAAAACCGCAACAAGGAAAGTGAATATCAGCTGAAGCTAAAAGAACTAGAAGAGAAATTTGAGCAGCAAAAAAAGCTGGCCGAAGAAATGAAACGGAAGGCCGAGCAAGGCAGCATGCAAACACAAGGTGAAGTGCAAGAACTGATGCTGGAGGAAATGCTGCGCAATGCGTTTCCGTATGATGTGATTAGTGAAGTAGCCAAGGGCGTACGTGGTGCAGATTGCATTCAAACCGTTCGCAACAAGTTTGGCCAAGACTGTGGTAAAATCATTTTTGAAAGCAAAAGAACACAGGCGTTTAGCGCCGAGTGGATAGAAAAACTGAAAGCCGACATGCGCAGCCAAGGTGCTGATGTAGCGGTGATTGTTACGCAAACACTACCCAAAGATTTGGAACGCTTTGGTGAGAAAGACGGCGTATGGATTTGCACATTTGCCGAAGCCAAAGCCCTGGTACATGTATTGCGGGAAGGCATCATTAAAGTTGCAACCGCACTAAAAAGCGAAGAGAACAAGGGCGACAAAATGCACATGTTGTACGCCTATCTCACCAGCAACGAATTTGGCGAACAGTGGCGGGCTATCCGCGAAGGTTTTCTATCCATGCGTCAATCTATAGTACGTGAAAGAGACGCCATGGAAAAACTATGGAAGGCCCGTGAAAAACAACTGGAAAAAGTGATGCTCAACATGTCGCATTTCAAGGGCTCTATTGAAGGCATTGCCGGTCAGGATTTTGAATTGAACCTGCTGGAGGACGGCGACGATGCAACTACCTAAGCTGAGCGGAATAAAAATTGTATTGCAGCAATGCATGACGGCGACACTGTTGCTGTTTGCATTTTCTGCATCCTATGCACAGCAAGAAAGTGTGCAGGCAAATGTGCATGACACTACTTTTTTTAAAACATTTGATGGCTACTTTACCGGAAGATTTTATTTCAGTAATAAATTTATTACACCTGATTTTATACCTGCCGCCAACAAACAACAACTCATAGCTTACCGACCCAATACCCCCATCACGATGGGCGTTGGCGCCACCTATCAGTGGCTTACACTCAACCTCGCTTACGGTTTTAAATTCATCAATCAGTTCAAAGATGACCGCGGCAAAACCCGCTACCTCGACTTACAATCGCACAACTACGGACGAAGAGGTATCATCGATTTCTACGGCCAGTTTTACAAAGGATTTTACCTGCAATCTCCTGGCTCAACACCAGGCAAATTTTACGTTCGCCCCGACATGGGCATTTCTCAAATTGGTGGACAGTATGAACACATTTTCAACTGGCGCAAATTTTCGTACAGAGCGGCCATGCTGCAAAGTGAACGCCAGCTAAGATCTGCCGGCAGCCTTACCGCAGGCTTCGAAGCCAACTACAGCATTATTTCTGCCGACAGCAGTTTTGTGCCTACCGATCCATTGTATGCAGGCTTGCCCGCACTCAGCCGCATCCGGCATATAGAGTTTGGCCCATCGTTGGGTTATGCATACACGTTGGTACTGTTTCGCAATGTATTTGTACATGCCAACGCCAGCGGTTATCTCGATTTGAATTTTACAAAATCAAGTACGCCTTTTGGCCATCAAAACAGTGTAACGGTAAGGCCCGATTTTGCTTATCGTTTTGCCGCAGGCATCAATCGCCCACAATGGACGGCTGCCGTTACTTGGATCAACAATCAGTTGAATGCGCCGGTACAAGATTTTCGCTACCGCCAAACTTCAGGTTTGCTTCGCCTCACTTTCAACTACCGGTTGCCCGTTGGGCCCAAACTGAAAAAATGGGTTCGGCCTGTAGATTACTTCAACGAAAGAGTCATCAGCCGCATCCGCAATAAACAGGAAGCTACACCGCAAGCCAACTAAGCACCAAATTTGGCCAACATGTAAAAGGCAACTGCAATGGCTGTTCATCAAACTTCATAAATGCAGCGTTGACATGTCCGCTATCGGGCTTATCAAAATTGAGTTCATAAATGCGGAGGTGTTGTTTGAAATCAACTTCCCCATGACCGTACCATTTAAACATGGCTTCTTTGGCACTCCATAAAATAGTAGCTACATGCACCAACTGATCGAGGGCATGCGGCTCGGCCAACATGCGTTCGTTGGTATGCAAATATTTCGGCATCAGGTGCAGCAACCTGTCCGTCGGAATTTCTATATCAATCCCTACCCTGTCTACCGTGCTTACAATGGCGGCTGCATAATTGCCACAATGCGAAATACTGAAGTGGTGCGACTCTTGTGGTAGAAATGGTTTTTTGGTACTGGCCACTTGAATAAGCGACAGCGGAAAATCGGGAAACAAATGCTGCAACAAAAAGCGGCCGGCCAAGTGCTGCAAGCGTTTTTGCGGATGTGTAATTTGCCGGCTCACCGGTACAAACTCCAGAAAAAAGTCTTCCGGCTCTGTAATTTCCCAAACACCAAGGCGGGTAAATTCGTCGATAGTTTGTGTATAAAAAAGCGGCATAAAACAAGGGGCAATCCGCAATTTGCGGAACGCCTATAAAGTTACAACACATGATACTGAGCGACAAAAGGATATTGGAAGAAATAGACAAAGGCACCATTAAAATTGAGCCTTACGACCGGCACTGCCTTGGCAGCAATAGCTACGATGTGCACCTCGGCGCTACGCTGGCTACCTATAAAAATCATTTGCTGGATGCCAAGCAGCACAACGAGATTGAATACTTCGATATTCCGGATGAAGGTTTTGTATTGTATCCCCATGTGTTTTACCTGGGTGTAACATTGGAGTACACCGAAACACATGCACATGTGCCTTTTCTGGAAGGTAAAAGCAGCACCGGCCGACTCGGCATCGACATTCATGCCACTGCTGGCAAAGGCGATGTAGGTTTTTGTGGCAACTGGACTTTGGAGATTTCTGTAAAGCAGCCAGTGAAAGTGTACAAAGGCATGCCTATTGGCCAGCTCATTTATTTTCCAGTAGACGGCGAAATTGAAGTGAAGTACAATCAAAAAGCAAATGCCAAATACAGCGGCCAGCCCAACAAGCCCATTGAAAGCATGATGTGGCGAAATCAATTTTAGAAGTAGAAAATATTTTACAACAACAAAGGGAGCACGGTGTAAACCTGCTCCCTTTGTTGCTAAACTACACTAATGAAACAACCTGTGTGTGGCGATGTATTTGTGTGTGACTGAGTGAAAGAATATTAATCGGCTTTACGCACTTTGCCACTGCCCGAAGTTTTTACAGAAACACTGGCGTTGCCTTTGTAATACGCGCTGCCACTGCCACTGATGGCCGCATCCAGTTTGTTGCTGGCATAAGCTTGCACATCGCCACTGCCGGCTATTTGTACAGAAGCTTCGTTGGCAGTAAGCTGGTATCCTTTGAAGCTGCCGCTACCAGAAATCACCACATGCAAATCATCTGTTTTGCCGGCCAGTACAATGTTGCCACTGCCTGCAATCGTTGCATCCACCTTGGTGGCTGCAGTTTGTACATCTACACTACCGCTGCCCGAAATGGTGGCTGAAAAATTGCCATTGCTATTAAGCTGATTGCTGCTACGAATGCTGCCGCTTCCGGCAATACTGGCGGCGTTCAACTTTGGCATGCGCACCAAAACTTTTACTGCTTTGTGGCTATTCGATCGATACGCCATTTTTAAATTTTACCTGTAAGCGATTGCCTTTTACTTCGGTTACAATGTATTCCTGCAAATTGTCTTCGGCCTGCACCTGTACACCAATAGCTGGCGCAGCCGTTACTTCTACCTGCATGCTTCCCGATACAACAATTTCACTGAATGTTCCCGTTTCTCGGGTTTGCGTAACTATGTTTCCGTTACCGCTAATGCGTTTCCATTGGGCCAGTGCTACGCCGGCACTCAGGGTTACTACTGTCAACAGCAGCAGGTGCAACTTTTTCATACTCGAATGATGTTTTGAATGATGGTTAAAACAGCAGTGAGCAGGGTATTGCAGCAGCTGCCGTGTGTGAATGTTGGAAGTGTGACGACTGCCCTATTCAAATGTTACAGAAACATGAAAAGTTTTTTTCTTGCCCCTTTCATACAAATGCTTGACGGCGCAGGACGCCACGGCCCTGCTGGTTTTTGTACATTTGCCGCCCAGCAAAAGCCTGCTATGACCAAATTATCTGTCAACATCAATAAGATTGCCACCCTGCGCAACAGCCGTGGTGGCAATAATCCCGACGTCATTCAAACGGCGAAAGACATTGAACGTTTTGGCGCCGAAGGCATCACGGTGCATCCCCGCCCCGACGAACGCCACATTCGCTATGCCGATGTGCGGGCCTTGAAACAAATCGTAACGACAGAGTTCAACATTGAAGGCAACCCCAGAGAGCAAAAATTTGTAGACCTGGTGCTGGAAGTAAAACCGCATCAGGTAACACTGGTGCCCGATGCCGATGGCCAGCTCACCAGCGATCATGGCTGGGACACCATTGCCCACAAAGATTATCTGGTAGATATCATTGGCCGTTTTCAATCAGCGGGAATCCGGGTATCCATTTTTGTAGACCCTGTAGAAGCCATGGTAGAAGGCGCTGCTGCTACTGGCACCAACCGCATTGAACTGTATACCGAAAGTTATGCCCGCCACTACGCCGAAGGCAAAAAGAGGAAGCTGTTGCGCCTTACGTGCAGGCAGCAAATCTGGCGCATCAACTGGGTTTGGGGTTGAATGCCGGTCATGATTTGGACATGCACAACCTTGCTTTTTTGAAACAACACATTCCCATGCTCGATGAGGTTTCAATTGGTCATGCCCTCATCTGCGATGCGTTGTATTTGGGTTTGGAAAATACAGTGCAGTTATACAAACGGCAGTTGCAATAAACATTGGTGGCGGCTATCTTTAATGCATGCAAACCATCGCCGAAGTCATCGCCCAACTCGATCACATTGTTGCACACAGCGTAGCCCAATCTTCTCGCCAGGCTTACTTTGCCAGCTTGTACCGGCAAATGACGGTGGCCGTACAACAGGGTATTCAGCAACAAGTATTTGAAGATGCTGCCCGCATGGAAAAGCTGGATGTACTTTTTGCGCAGCGGTATATTGATGCATGGCAGCAATACCAACAACATGGTACACTTACCCAAAGCTGGCGTCATGTATTTGATAATACACAACAATCGTACACGGTGATTCAGCATTTGCTGATGGGCATCAATACCCACATCAATCTCGACCTCGCTATTGCTGCGGCACTCACTGCACCCGGCGAATCTATATGGCAATTGCAAAAAGATTTCGATACAATAAACAGCCAGATTGCAACGCTGGCGGTAGAAGTGCAGCGCAAACTCGAAGCCATTTGCTGGCCGATGAAACTGCTCAGTCGCATTAGTGAGGGTAAAGAAAAAGCCGTGCTTAATTTTAGCATTGAAAAAGCCCGACAAGCCGCCTGGGCCAATGCAGTAGCACTCGCATTAATGCCGGAGCAAGAACGTGCAGCCTACATTGTTCAAATGGATGCAACCGTGTTGGGCATTTCGCAAAAGATAGCCAAGCCCGGTGCAGTAGCGGGTTGGATGCTGACACCTATCCGTTGGTTTGAAGAAAAAAATGTGCAACGGGTAGCAGCTTTGTTGGCATAAAAAAATCCTCCTGCGACCAGGAGGATTACTTTAACCCTTAAAACAACCAACATGAAAAATTTCTTGTCAGCAATATTAACAGGGCAGGATTTCTTTTTGTTGGAGTGATCTTATAAATTTTTATAACCATGTTTTATACCAATGCCAAATCGAGCACTTGTTGCATTGTTTTAACATAGTGGAAGGTCATTCCACCAATAAATGAGGGATCGATTTCCTTCACATCTTTTTCATTTTGCCAGCACAAAATCACTTCTTTTAAACCAGCTCTTTTGGCGGCCAATATTTTTTCTTTGATACCACCAACGGGTAGCACCTGTCCACGCAACGTAATTTCACCGGTCATGGCCAGGTAGGGCTTTACCCTGCGGCCTGTAAACACAGATGTAAGCGCTGTAAGCATGGTGACACCAGCACTTGGGCCATCTTTAGGTACAGCACCTTCGGGCACGTGTATGTGTATGCTACGCTTGTTGAATAGCTCCGCATCAACACCAATCTTTTTGGCATTGGCTTGCAAATATGTCAATGCAGTGCTGGCGCTTTCTTTCATTACATTGCCCAGGTTGCCGGTGAGTTTCAATTCACCTTTGCCTTCGCTCAGCAGTGCTTCAATAAACAGAATGTCTCCGCCAACATACGTCCAGGCCAAGCCAACAGCCACGCCGGGTTGGTTCACGGTTTTATACATATCGTTGCTATAGCGGGGCACACCCAAAATCTTCTCTACATCTTTCGCCAACACCTGCGTTTTCATTTTGCCATTCGTAGCAAACTCACGGGCCTTGTACCGCATCACAGACGCCACTTGTCTGTCGAGCTCCCGCACACCGCTTTCACGAGTGTAAGACTCTACAATTTTTTCAATCACCGGATCGGCAATCTTCAGGTTTTGCCTGGCCAAACCATGTGCTTCCTGTTGTTTGGGAATGAGGTGTCGCTTCGCAATCTCCACTTTCTCTTCAATGGCATAGCCAGAAAGATCGATGATTTCCAAACGGTCGCGAAGTGCCGGCTGAATACTCTGCAAACTGTTGGCCGTGGCAATGAACAACACTTTGCTCAGGTCGTATTCCAGCTCCAGATAGTTGTCGTAAAAAGAATTATTTTGCTCAGGGTCGAGCACTTCGAGTAAGGCACTGGAAGGATCGCCGCGATGGTCGTTGCCCACCTTGTCAATCTCATCCAAAATCATCACCGGATTGCTGGTTTTTACCTTACGCAGGTTTTGCAAAATGCGGCCCGGCATGGCACCAATGTATGTTTTGCGGTGACCGCGGATTTCACTTTCATCGTGCAAACCACCGAGGCTCAGGCGTACATACTTACGGCCAATGGCATGGGCAATGCTGCGTCCCAATGAAGTTTTACCAATACCCGGAGGACCAACGAAACAAAGGATGGGACTTTTCATATCGCCCTTGAGTTTCAGTACGGCCAGATATTCTAAAATACGCTCCTTGATTTTGTGCATGCCATAGTGATCGGCATCCAATACTTTCTTGGCGTTTTTCAGATCGTAATTGTCTTCGGTGGTTTCATCCCAAGGCAGGTCCAGCATCAAATCGAGGTGGTTGTACACCACGCTGTAATCAGGTGTGCTAGGGTGCATACGTTCTAGTTTTTCAATGCCCGTACTAAAAGCTTGTTTAGCAGCAAGCAGGCCATTTTTTGCCTTCTGCTTTCTGGCGCATTTGGTTTACCTCGGCCACATTATCGGTACCCAACTCTTCTTTGATACTCTTGAGTTGCTGCTGCAAAAATACTCCCGCTGCTGCTTGTCTATTTCGGTGCGGGTTTTATTCGTCACCTGATCTTTCAGCTGCGCAAATTGGAGTTCCCGGTGCAGCAGGCGGTTCAGTTCTTCGGCACGTTTATCAATGTCGTTCAGCTCCAGTATTTGCTGCTTCTCTTTTACATCGGTGTTCATATTTCCGGCCACAAAGTGGATGAGGAAAGATGGGTTCTCGATGTTTTTGAGAATGATGGCCGCTTCGCTGGGAATGTTGGGCGACAGCTGAATGATTTGTGTGGCCAGTTCTTTAATGTTGCTCACCAACGCATCAAAATTCTGATCCTTGGGTTGTTCCGTTTCCTGCAGGTATTCTACACTGGCTTTGAAATATGGGTCTTGCTCCAAAATGTTCAGCAACCGAAAACGGCGCTTACCCTGCAAAATCACCGTAGTGCCGCCATCGGGCATTTTGATGAGTTTGATGATTTTGGCCACAGTACCAATCTCCACCAAATCTTCCGGGGAAGGCTCTTCTACGCTGCTGTCTTTTTGCGCCAAAACGGCAATCAGTTTGTCGCCTTTGTACGCATCATTTACTGCTTTGATGCTTTTGTCGCGGCCCACGGTAATGGGTATAACCACGCCGGGAAACAATACGGTATTGCGCAAAGGCAGCACCGGCACCACATCAGGATATACTATGCTTTTGTCTTCTTCCTGCTCTCCTTCCGTAATGGGAATGATGGGCATGAAGTCTACATCGTCTTCACTATTCATAAAAAAAGGCTGCTGCGATCTACTCATATATTTTACTTGAAACGATTGTCAAAATACTACACAACGTGCAGGAGAAAGAATGGACCAATATTAATGCCAAAGGGGCCAACCTTGCCGATATGGCGCAATTGACCCCTTGAGCAGTGGAATATATGACAGGTTAGAAGACGAAGCCGACGCCCAACTGAATGGTTTGTTGCTTCCACGGATCCTGCCCGTCTACATTGTTCATTTCTTTGATGCCCCAGCCATAACGGGCACTTACCCGCAGTTTGCTCAGCATCACATTGGCGCCAGCTACAAAAGCAATGTCGCCATCGCTAAAAGCCGATTTGGCATTGTTGAACAGCCCCTCACCTTTTTTCATATTGATGCTGAACTGTGGCCCTGCCGAAAACGAGAGGATATTGGCCACCCGCCAGTTGAGTGTTACGGGTATGGTTAAAGCCTGCAGCTTTATGCTGGTCAGCGTATCGGGTATGAGCAGGTTTTGGTAAATGTCGTTGAAATTGCTGCTGGTGCTCAAGTTGGTTTCGGTAAATAACACTTCTGGTTGCAGGTAAAATTTCTTGCCCAGTTTTACTTCGGCAAAGGCACCGGCAAAATAGCCCAGCTGAAAACTTTCCTTGAAAGATTTGCCTTCCATTTTCACCAGATTGGCGCCAGCCTTTGGGCCAATTTTTATGAACTGCGCAAAGGATGTAGCAGAAAAGAACAGCAGAAAACATAGTGTGCCAATAACTCGCATAGAGAGATGATTTTTTATCATAACGAATGGGTGATGAAAAATGATACACCGACTGCTACAGCAAGCCGTTAAAAACTTACACCAGTGGTGAGGTTGAAGAATGTATTCCAACGGCTTTGCGCCTTAGGAATAATGTACGACAACGTAAGCTGGCCCTGAAGGTAAAAGGCACCCACACCTAACATGGCTGCATTGGTGATGTTGAAATTTTGCAACGCAAAACTGGTAGAGGGTGGCGTAAAAGCATCGCCATATAAGCTTTGGAAATACTGCACATTGGTAAGATTGGTCATACGTGGGCCGTTCAATGAATTGAGTGGCGTATTGGAACCATAAGTAGCCGTGCCGCCCAATACCAGCAAGCTGGGTGTATAGCGGAAAAATAATTTCGGATGCTTTTCGGAAGTATGAATGAAGTCGTGGCGTACGCTGAACATAATGCTGAAATCACTCACATTGGCAATACGTTGCTGACGGCTGAGGTAGCGTACAATGGGTGCAAACCGACGATACCGAACCGTGTCAATAAATTTCAACCCTTCCAATTCATCATACTGACCCCATGCGTAATCCAATGCCAGCTTGGGTTGCAGCCACGACTTCTTCAACACAGTATATGCATACAATTCATTTACCAACGGTGAAATGTAAAAATCAACATCCTTTTTATTGAAGTAGTGGAAATAAGAAATGCCGGCTGCTACTTTTTTATTTCTGAAGTCAAATGCCGGCGATATGTATTGCTGATATACACTCAGCGAACCATTGCTATTGGTAAAGTTGGCTCCTGCTGATAATGACAAACCCGACTTGTGGTAATACCCCAAACCGGCATTGTAAAAAATGTGGTTGGTGCTTACATCGAAGCTGGCATTTTGCAACGCAAATGTGCCATTGCCCATGCCCACGTTTACATCGAAATAACTTTTTTGGGAAGCACCCGCCAACCCCAGCATCCGCAGTTCATTGAGCAATGAATCATACAGTGCAGTTGTGTCTACTCCCAATGCGGCGTAGTCAATGGCAGTGTCTTGCTGGGCTTTTGCCGCAGGCGAAAAAAGAAGGCATACAGCAATGATGCCTGTCACAAAAAGCGAACGAAGTGTATTCATAAAGCAGCATAAAGGTATGGGGCTATGACCTGAAAGATGCTGCTGAGTTTAACCGTTTACACCAATTCAATCACGGTTATTTCTGGCAAAATGCCCACCCGGCCGGGGTAGCCTATAAAACCGAAGCCACGGTTGACGTACAGTTTTTGTGCACCCGTTTCATACAAGCCGGCCCATTGCTTGTACATCCACTTTACGGGGCTCCACCGGAAGCCGGGAATTTCAACCCCAAACTGCATGCCATGGGTATGGCCGCTTAAAGTGAGGTCAATGTTCGGATGGTCTTTTACCACTTCTGCATCCCAATGGCTGGGGTCGTGGCTCATGAGAATATTGAACGATGTATCGGGCTTGTTGTGCAGGGCTTTTGCCAAACTGCCATAGCTGTGAAAGTTGCCTTTGCCGCTGATGTTCTGTACACCAATCAACCCAATTTGTGCGTCCTCTTTTTGCAGCACCACATTTTCATCCCACAACAGGCGCCAGCCCAATTCGGCATGCACTTTGCGCAGCGCAGCCTGGTTGGCCAGTTTTTCTTCATCGGTTTTCCAACGTACGTAGTCACCATAATCGTGGTTACCAAACGTGCTGTACACACCTTGCTTGGCCTGCACCCGGCTAAACACATCCATGAAAGGTTCCATTTCTGTAGCCCGGTCGTTTACCATATCGCCGGTGAACAGCACCACGTCGGCTGCCTGCTCATTGATGAGCTGCACTCCCCTCAGCACGGCTTCTTTATCGGTAAAGCTACCGCTGTGTATATCGCTGATGTGCACCAGCTTAAAACCTTTGAAAGCCTTGGGCAAATTGGGGTACGCCAATTGTATTTTTCTTACCTGATAGTTGTATTTGTTTTTGAAACCATATAGCAGCGACCCGAACAAACCGCCACCAATGCCCAGGCCCAGCCAGCTCAAAAACACACTCCGGCTGATGCCTTCACCCGCTTCGATACCGGCTGCTTTTTTAGCTGCAAAAAATCCGGCGCCCCACTGAAACAACCGGCGGATATCATCCATCAGAAAGAAAGGAATGCTCACCAGTTGAGCCAGAAAAAAGCCCACCGGAATGGCAAACAAATACGTACGAACTGCCTTTGGCCACGTATCAAACTGTACGTAGGGCAGGCTGGCCATCAGGGCAAAGCCCAGGCCACAAATGAGCCAGTAGATACTGTATACAATGATTCTGGTACGGCCGGTCCAGTTGACAGAAACGGTTTTCAAAGCCTGGAAAACATACCAGTTGACCAGTAATAGAACGAGTAAAAAAATAATAGAGCCGCTGGCGCTACGCATAATGTGAGTTGCTGTTATAATTGCAGGCCGCAAGTTGCATATTTGCAGCGCAATTCATTTGGGTATACAGAAAAATGTAAAAAAATTAGCAATGAAACTCACTTACTACGGTCATTCATGCTTTTTGGTTGAAACAGCAGGCAAAAAACTGTTGTTCGATCCGTTTATCCGCTACAATGAGCTGGCTGCTTCGGTAGATGTAGCTGCCATTAAGGCCGACTACATTTTGCTGTCGCATGCCCATCAGGACCATGTGGCCGATGCCGTAGAAATAGCCAAGGCCAACAATGCCACCGTCATTTGTGCCTATGAACTGATGGGTTGGCTCAACCAACAGGGTCATGACAATGTACACCCCATGAACACCGGCGGTCAGCGCCAGTTTGATTTCGGAACGGTAAAATGTGTGGTGGCGCACCACAGCAGCAGCCTGCCCGATGGCAGCTATGGCGGCAATCCCATGGGTTTTATCATCAACAGCACCGAAGGCGATTTTTACTACAGCGGCGATACGGCCCTCACCATGGACATGCAGTTGATACCCCTATGGGGAAAAATCAAATTTGCCGTGCTTCCCATCGGCGATAATTTCACCATGGGTGCCAGTGATGCAGCCATTGCTGCGGAGTGGGTAAAAACCACGCAGGTGGTAGGGGTGCATTACGATACCTTTGGCTACATTGTGGTAGACAAAGCGGCAGCCACACAGGCTTTCGCCAGCAAAAACATCACACTCACCCTGCCAGCAATTGGCGAAACAATTGAACTTTAATATCAACAGCAATAAGCAAGGAAGAGGCGGATTACAATGGCAAGAACGATTGGTATAGCAAATCAGAAAGGCGGTGTTGGTAAAACCACCACGGCCATCAACCTGGCGGCCAGCCTGGCCGTATTGGAATACAGAACATTGTTGGTGGATGCCGACCCACAGGCCAACAGCACCACTGGTGTAGGCTTCGATTTGCAAAACATCAACCTGAGCCTGTACGACTGTCTGGTAAACAATGTACCTGCAGCCGATGTGGTGCTCAAAACAGATATTCCTAACCTCGACCTTATTCCTTCTCACATCGATCTGGTGGGTGCCGAAATAGAAATGATCAACCACCCCAACCGCGAAAATGTGCTGAAGCAACTGCTGCAGCCCTTACAGGAAAAATATGACCTCATCGTTATCGACTGCTCCCCTTCGCTGGGCCTTATCACTGTAAATGCATTGGTGGCTGCCGATTCAGTGGCCATCCCTGTACAAACAGAATTTTTTGCCCTCGAAGGTTTGGGCAAGCTCCTCAATACCATCAAGATTGTACAAAACCGCCTCAATCCGCAGTTGGAAATTGAAGGCATTTTGATGACCATGTACGATGGCCGTTTGCGCCTGTGCAACCAAGTGGTCAGCGAAGTTCGCCGTCACTTTGAGTCACTCGTTTTCGAAACCATCATTCACCGCAACACCCGTCTGAGCGAAGCCCCCAGCGTAGGCAAGCCGGTGATTTTGTACGATGCCGAAAGCAAAGGCGCCAACAATTATCTCAATCTGGCCAAGGAAGTGTTGCAGAAAAACAACATGACCAAAATTTCGGAAGAAGACCGCTACATTCTGTAGTCTTTTACCCGGATATTTTATAGCGGCACAAACCCTTTGTGGCCGTACTTTTGCCGTCCCCCAAGAGTATACAACATGAGTAAGACAGATCAGAAAGCCATGATTGGCAAAGGCCTGCGCAGCCTGCTGAGCAATATCGATTCCGACCTGAAAACCAAAGACGGCCATCTGAAGGAAGAAGTGGTGCAAAAGTCCACTGGCATTACTCGTATACCCCTGGCAGATATTGAGGTAAACCCCAAGCAGCCCCGCCGCGATTTTGATGAGCAGGCCTTGCAGGAGTTAGCGGCCAGCATCAAAATTCATGATATCATACAGCCGCTGACTGTAGCCAAAATGGCCGGTCCGGGCAATAAATACCGCCTCATTGCCGGCGAACGTCGTTTCAGGGCGTCAAAAATTGCGGGCCTGACTGATGTGCCCGTGTACGTTCGTGAAGGCAACGACAAGCAACTGCTCGAACTATCGCTGTTAGAAAACCTGCAGCGGGAAGACCTGAACGCCATTGAAATAGCGCTGAGCTACAAGCGGCTAATGGATGAGCTGCATTACACGCAGGAAGAAGTAGCCGAACGCATGGGTAAAGAACGGAGCACCGTGGCCAACTATGTTCGCCTGCTGAAACTCCCACCCGATTTGCAAGTGGCGGTACGTACCAGCGTCATTAGCATGGGTCACGCCAGAGCCTTGGTAAATGTGGATGAAGTAGACAAGCAGTTGTTCATTTTTAAAGAAGTGGCCGCCAAAGGTTTGTCTGTAAGGCAAACAGAAGAATTGGTACGCAACATTTACAAAAACGCCAAGCCGGCTGTTAAAGCTGCTGCAAAAAACAATCTGCCTCCGGCGTACAAAAGATTGGAAGATAACTTAGCCTCTCATTTCGGAACCAAAGTGATGATGAAGCATGCCAAATCTGGTGTTGGAGCCATTACCATCGAATATTATTCGCTTCAGGAGCTCAATAAAATCCTCGACATCGTTGGCGTCAAAGTTCAATAAACCACTCTGGCTCACAGGGCTGCTGTTGTGCTTATGCCTGTTGGGCATTGCACAATCCAAAAAGCCGACGCCTTCACCGGCGGTGGCCGACACTGCTGCTACAGTAGCGGGTGCTCCTGTCAACCAAAAACCAGCACCCGATTCAGCCTACGTTGCCGATTCGCTCCGCAAAAAGCAAATCCGCCGGGTTACCCGCCGCTCGGCTATTTTGCCGGGCTGGGGCCAGGCCAGCAACCGGCAAGCCTGGAAAATACCCTTTGTGTATGCCGCCATTGGTATTCCCGCTTACCTTTTTTTCGACAATATTAAGCTGTACCGTCAGCTGAAAGATGCCTACATTATTGTAACCGACAGCGATCCTGCCAACAACGCCTTACTGCCGGAGTACCTGCAACCGCTGGCGCCCTATCCCAATACCATCAAACGCTACCGCGATGAATACCGCCGCAATGTAGATTACAGTGCAGTGGCTTTTCTGATAGCCTGGGGCCTCAATGTAGCCGATGCCACAGTATTTGCCAACCTCCGTGATTTTGATGTAAGCGACAACCTGAGTATGCGCATTTCGCCACAATACAATCCTGTACAAAAAACAACGGGCTTTCAATTGGTGCTGCGCCCCAAAAACAACAAGCCTAAATACGCTTCCGTTATCACCCGATAAATACAGCAATCGCATTATGAAAGTAGCACTCATTGGCTATGGAAAAATGGGTAAAACCATTGAGCAAATTCTGCTAGACCGAGGTCATCAGGTAGTGTTGATTATTGATAAAGACAACCTGCACGACCTGAACAATACCAACCTGCAACAAGCAGATGTGGCCATCGAATTTTCTAATCCGGAAAGCGCCGTACACAACATGCTGGCTTGCTTTGATGCCGGTACGCCCGTGGTGTGTGGTTCTACTGGCTGGTTGAGTCGCAAGGAAGAAATTGAAAAAGCTTGCACCGTCAAAAATGCCGGTCTCATTCATGCCAGCAACTTCAGTTTGGGTGTCAATTTGTTTTTTGAACTCAACCGTAGTTTGGCCCGGCTCATGCATCCGCACAAGGAATACGCCGTGCAACTCACCGAAATTCACCACAGCGCCAAGCTGGATGCGCCCAGTGGTACCGCCATTTCGCTGGCCGAACAGGTGATGGAATCGTACACCGAAAAAGCCCGCTGGGTGAATAGTCCCAGCGATAATCCTGCCGACTTATATATCGAAAGCCAGCGGATTGACCCGGCACCCGGTACCCATACCATCACTTACAGCTCTCCTATTGATGATATTTCCATTACGCATACCGCCCATAGCAGGCAAGGGTTTGCCTTAGGAGCAGTATTGGCTGCAGAGTTTTTGGCGGGCAAAAAAGGCATTTACACCATGCGCCAGGTATTAGGCTTATAAGTATAATCGTTGATAATCAATAAGCTGTATTTTCGATTGCACTTTTATACCGGCAAGGTTTGCAGGTAAAAACTGGCAGCACACACGCAAAATTTTGCAGGCAATGTGCAAAGTTTACCCCCCGAAGCAGCACGCTGCGTGCCGGCCTAAAGCTTGCAAAATCCTATTTTTGCCTGCTTTTGTGTAGAAGCTACGCAAAGCAACCTTTATTACAAGCAATCGACATACAATGAATAAGCCAACTAAAATAGGTGTTCTTACATCCGGCGGTGATAGCCCCGGTATGAACGCCGCCATCCGGGCCGTGGTTCGTACAGGCCTGCATTACGGACTTGAAGTGTTTGGTATTCACCGCGGCTATGCCGGCATGGTGGAAGATGATATTGAACCAATGAACAGCCGCAGTGTGGCCAACATTATACAGCGGGGTGGTACCATTTTAAAAACAGCCCGTTGTAAAGAGTTCATGACTCCAGAAGGCCGCAAAATTGCATACGACAATCTGCGTAAACATGGCATAGACGGACTGGTGATTATTGGCGGTGACGGTAGTTTCCGTGGCGCCCAAATTTTCAGCAACGAATACGATATCCCCTGCATTGGCATTCCCGGCACCATTGATAAAGACATGGCCGGTACCGATTTTACCATTGGTTTTGATACCGCAGTAAATACGGCCGTACGTGCCATCGATAAAATTCGTGATACAGCAGATGCCCACGACCGTTTGTTTATTGTAGAAGTGATGGGCCGCGATGCCGGATACATTGCCTTGCACAGTGGTATTGCTACCGGTGCAGAGCATATCCTCATTCCCGAAACCAAAACGAACGTAGAAGAAATTATTGCCGGACTTACAGAAAAAGAAAAGCGCCGCAAACTTGTAAACCTGATTGTTGTAGCCGAAGGCGACGACACAGGAGGTGGCGATGAAGTAGGCAAAATGGTAAAAGAACGACTGCCCAATGCCGATGTGCGGGTTTGTATTTTGGGGCACATCCAACGTGGTGGCTCTCCTACATGCCTCGACCGTTTGATAGCCAGCCGCATGGGCTACCACGCAGTAGAATGCCTGATGGAAGGCAAACACAATGTGATGGTGGGCATTGTAAACAACCGAATGCATTATCTTCCGCTCGACAATGCGGTGAAGGCCAAAGAACGCTTCAACAAAGAGTGGTTGCGGATTGTAAAAATACTGGCCAGCTAAGCCTATCAACATCGATTTTTGATCATCAGAGCCTTATAAATATTTAAGCAAACAATGAGCAGACACAGCGAGAAATATGCCTATACCGGTAAAGACAAACAAATTGGTATTGAGCATAGCAATAAGCGTACAAAAATTGTAGCCACAGTAGGCCCGGCATCAGCCGATTACGACACGATGCTTCGCCTCTGTCAGGCGGGTGTAAATGTTTTCCGACTCAACTTTTCGCATGGCAGCCACGAGGATAAAAAAGCCATCATCGACAATATTCACCGCATCAATAGCGAACAGCCTTTTGAAATTGCCATCCTTGGCGATTTGCAGGGCCCAAAACTTCGGGTAGGTGAAATTGAAAACAATGCGCTGCCTGTAGCGCCGGGGGATATCCTCACATTTACCAACGAGAAATGTGTGGGTACTAAAGAAAAAATCTACGTTAGCTATCCAAACCTGGCTGGCGACGTTACCATTGGCAACAAAATTTTGATTGACGATGGTAAGCTCGAAGTAGTAGTAAAAACCATTGAACGCAATGGTGACGTAAAAGTTGAAGTGACTATTGGTGGTGTTTTGTCCAGCAAAAAAGGCATCAACCTGCCCGATACAAAAATCTCTTTGCCAGCACTGACAGACAAAGATTTGGCTGATTTGGAATTCATCATTGAGCAAAAGCTCGACTGGGTTGCCCTTTCGTTTGTACGGAGTGTAAAAGACCTGGTTATTTTGCGCAGCAAGCTCGACGAGAAAAAGAGTAAGACTAAAATCATTGCTAAGATTGAAAAGCCTGAAGCCATCACCAACATCCGTGACATCATTTTGGAAAGTGATGCCATTATGATTGCCCGTGGCGATTTGGGTGTAGAAATGCCGGTTGAAAAAGTACCCATGATTCAGAAAGATCGATCAGAAAGTGCATGCATAGAGCTAAGCCCGTGATTGTAGCTACCCAAATGATGGAAAGCATGATTGACAGGGTAAAACCAAACCGTAGCGAAATTACCGACGTGGCCAACGCCGTTTTGGAAGGCGCCGATGCAGTAATGCTGAGCGGCGAAACTGCTACCGGTGAGCACCCCGTGCTGGTGGTAGAAACCATGACCAAGATTATCAAGGAAATTGAAGCTACTGCATACCAGTACGACCGCGAAGAAATGATGAAGCCTCAACCGCATTCACCCTCTTTCTTAAGCGATGCTATTTGCTACAATGCCTGTAAAATGGCTCTCGACGTAAATGCAGATGCGTTAATTGGTATGACACAGAGTGGTTACACTGCCTTTATGCTGAGCAGCTATCGCCCCAAGGCACCTTTGTATATTTTCACAAAAGAAACCAGCCTGGTGCCACAGTTGAGTTTAAGTTGGGGTGTACGTGCCTTTTACTATGCCGAAGAGGAAAGCCTCGATGATATCATTGGTGATCAGATTGATATTCTCAAGCAACGCGGCTATATCAAAAATGGCGATGTAGTCATCAATACCGGAAGTACGCCGGTAGATCCGCATCTGCCAACCAACGTAATTAAAGTAACAAGAGTAAGCTAAACCCATGTATAACAATAACAGAGGAAACAGAAGCGGCGGCGGTGGTTATGGTCGCGGCGACAATAACAGAGGTGGCGGCGGTGGCCGTGGTGGATATGGCAATCGTGGTGGTGGCGGCTTTCGCCCCCGTGGTCAGCAGGATTTTCGTCCCAAACGCAATCCACTGCCAGAAGGTTTTGCCCTTTATTACGTAGCCCTCATTTGCCCCGATGAGCTGAATGAAAAAGTGAAAGCACAGAAAGAATACATGTTTGAACAATACGGTTGCAGGGCTGCGGGTAAATCACCTGCGCATATCACCATTGTTCCTCCTTTCCGTGCAGAAGAAGATCTTCAGCAAAACTTGCTCGATTTTGTGACCACTTTCAATATCGGTATTGCACCATTTACCGTAGACCTCAATGGCTACGGCAATTTCGGCGACCGTGTATTGTTTATAGATGTGGCACCAAACCAGCAATTGTTGCAGCTGGAGCAAGAATGCATGCAGGAATTTACCGATCAGTTTCCTTCTATCATTTTTGGTATGAAGCCTCCTTTCAATCCACATGTTACCATTGCCACCCGTGATATTCCAGAAGGAAAATTGCAGGAAGCAAAAGCTTATTTTGAAGCACAGGGTTCATTTGCCGAACAGTTTGATGCAAAAGAGTTGCGACTCGTAAAACTCGATCACGGCAACTGGAATGTTGTATAACGAACGTCAGAAAAACCGGACTTGCTCCGGTTTTTTTTATGCGCTGGCGGCAGGTATTTAATCCAGCATTATCTTGACCAATATGAGAAAAAATTTCATGATGCTCTTGCTGCTTTGCATAGCAGCCAACAGTTGGGCACAGCCCTTTATGGCCGACTCCGCCTTTATTGCCAACAACTATGTGAAGCAGGAAAAAATGATTCCGATGCGGGATGGCATTCGCCTGTTTACCTCTATTTACATTCCAAAAGACTCGGCAGAGCGGCATCCCATTTTGCTCACCCGAACTCCGTACAGTTGTGCCCCTTATGGCGTAGATAAGTTTCGGGCCATCTGGAATACGAACCATGGTTTGTACGCCATGAAAAAATACATCATTGTTTTTCAGGATGTACGTGGCCGATACATGAGCGAAGGTCAGTTTGAAGATGTTCGTCCATTTAACCCTAATAAAAAAGGCGAAGAAACGGATGAAGCCAGCGACACTTACGACGCTATTGACTGGCTGGTAAAATACCTGCCGGGCAACAATGGTAAAGTGGGTGTTTTCGGCATTTCCTACCCGGGTTTTTACAGCACCATGGCTGCGGCCAGCCATCATCCAGCGTTGAAAGCAGTTTCGCCACAGGCCCCTGTAACCGATTGGTTTATGGGCGACGATTTTCATCACAACGGCGCATTTATGTTGTTTGATGGTTTCGAATTTTACAAAGGATTTGGTGTACCCCGCCCCCAGCCTGTTACCCGCTACAATCCAGGCTATCAGCGTACAGAAAAAGACGCTTACAAGTTTTACCTCGAAACAGGCCCCTTGCCCGCATTCAACAACCGTTATCTGGGCGACAGCATCGCTTTTTGGAACACCCTGATGAAACACCCCGTGTACAATGAATTTTGGCAGGCAAGGGATGCCCGCAAAGCGGTCAACAATTTACAACCCGCTATGCTGGTAGTAGGCGGTACTTACGATGCCGAAGATTGCTTTGGTGCTTGGAATTTGTACAAGGCTATTGAAACTGCCAATCCCCGTCATTACAACAAAATAACCATGGGGCCTTGGTTTCATGGCGCCTGGGGTGGACGGAGTAATGGTAGCTACCTTGGTGCAGTGAAGTTTGGCAGCAACACTTCTTACTGGTATCAGCAGCATGTTGAGTTGCCCTTCTTCGAGCATTTCCTCAACAACAAACCCGCTACAGATATTGCCGAAGCCACGGTGTTTTTTAGCGGTAGCAACGAATGGAAACAATTCAACGAATGGCCGGTGAAAAACATGCAAGAACAAGCCCTGTTTTTTCAGCCAGGTGGTAAGCTGTCTTTCAAACGGCCGGCAGCGCTTAAACCCACTGAAAAACCCGAAGGCAAAAAAGCATTCACCAGCTACATAAGCGATCCGGCCAATCCGGTGCCCCATGAAGGTTCTACCGTAATTGAAAGCAGAACCCGTGAGTACATGACCAACGACCAACGCTTTGCCAGTGCCCGCAAAGATGTACTCACTTTTAAGACTGAAGTACTGAAAGAAAACCTGACACTTGGCGGTCCGGTATATGCTGATTTGATGGTGAGCACCGATGCCACCGATATTGATTTAGTAGTCAAAATCATTGATGAGTTTCCTAATAATGTAAGTAAAGCAACATCAGGCGCCGACACGGTATACAGCGGTCTTACTGATATGAACGGCTATCAAATGCTGGTACGGGGCGAAATTATGCGGGGCAAATTCCGCAACAGTTTTGAAGCACCAGAGCCGTTTGTGCCCAATAAAATTACCCGGGTGAAATTTTACCTGCCTGATGTGGCCCATGTTTTCCAGAAAGGACATCGTTTGGTGATTCAGGTGCAAAGCAGCTGGTTCCCGTTGGTAGACCGCAATCCGCAAACCTTTACCAACATTTACGAGGCAAAGCCCGAAGATTTTAAGAAGGCCAGCATTCAATTGTACCATACCGAAGGCGTGGCCAGCCGCATTTTACTGCCTGTGATTCCTAATGAATAACATTCCGATTATAGTGCACAAAAAAGGCGACTGCATCTGCAGTCGCCTTTTTTTATTTCCGTACACTGAATTAGCCTTTTGCTTCAGCAGCAGCGGCTTCCATTTCAGCCATTTCACTTTCGTCTAATCCGCCACATTTCCACCAGATGGCACTCCACACATGGTCGAGAGCCACTTCTTCTACCCCTTCATATCCGGTACAAGTCAGGCATCCCCAACTACCTTCACGGTTGAGGTCACTTACAATTTTGGAAGTGGTTTTGGGATAAGCCACCCACAATTTGCCTCCTTCTCTCAAGGCAGGCATTACGTCTTTCAGAATGTTCCTCAACTGGTTTTCATTCACCGCAAATACCAATGCCCAGTCAATTTTTCTTGACTTCAACAGAGGCGTCACATTCTTAGCGAATGAGAGCTTGGCAAATTGTTTTTCAATGGAGGAAGGAAGTCCCTGGATTAGCAGGTTTTTCTCATCTGTCAAACGAAGTTTTTCTACAATGCTAGGCTGCGACATCTCTCAACAAAACTGTTTGATAAAGAATAAAGGTTAAAGAAATCGAAGGTGCAAAGTTACAAAAAGTATCTAAGACTTAGCCTGTTCTTGATACATAATTTCAAATAATTCAGTAATATCCGCCCTTATTTATAAGAGATTCTCCAAAAAAGCCTATTTCCCTTTAGTGCTGAGATACAGTTTTTTAGCTTCTGGCATTTGCTTTTGCAACTCAGCAATCCGGGTTTCTTCTGCTGGGTGGGTGCTGGCAAATTCGGGAGGTTTGTTGCCTTTGCTCAACTCTCCCATACGTTGCCACAATGGAATGGCTTCTTCAGGATTGTAACCGGCCATGGCCGCAAACTGCAAGCCCAGTTTGTCGGCCTCCAGTTCCTGCTTACGGCTGAAAGGCAAAATGACACCCAGTGTGGAAGCTGCACCAAATGCGGTCATAAACGCAGCCTGGGTTTGTTGCGGTTTACCCGCCATCATACCCTGCAGGCCCAACGCTGCCAACTCGGTACCTAACTGCTGATGGATGCGTTGCTTGCCATGTTCGGCCAAGGCATGGGCTACTTCGTGGCCCATCACTACAGCAAGGGCATCATCATTTTTGGTAACGGGCAGCAAGCCAGTGTACACTGCAATTTTACCGCCGGGCATGCACCAGGCATTTACTTCTTTGCTGTCAATCAAATTGTATTCCCATTTGTAAGTGGCCATTTCGGCTTGCATGCCCTGATCGTTGTAGTATTTGGTAACCGCAGCGGCAATGCGTTTACCAATTTCCGCAACCTTTTTGGCATGAGCGGTTCCTGTTATCAGTTTGCTTTGCTGCAATACTTGTTTGTATTGAGTTTCCGACAGCGACAGCATTTGCGCAGAAGAAATAATATTCAACTGTTTTTTGCCTGTCACTTTGTTGGTGGTACAGGCATATACAAAAATCAACCCTCCAATTAAGGGTATCCAAACTTGTTTCATGTGTGTCGTTTTTATTTCAGGTGCAAAAATTCGTGCCTGAAATTGTTGCTGAATTACTAATTCGGCGAAAGCGAAAAATCTTCGTTGAACCCACTAACGATTAAGCATCCCTGCGACTCTTTCTTCTGTCGCGGTAGGTAAAAATCCGGGCTTTGCTTTCATTGCCATTGAGCAAACGGCCAATATTTTTCTGGTGCGTTACAATTACCAGCAATGCCACAGCAATGGCAAAAATGCGATACAACAATTCCGGCTCGTTAAATACCACCAAAATAAGTACAGGCAATGCCAGACTGGCCAGTATAGAGCTCAGCGATACAAAGCGGGTAAGATACAATACCAGTAAAAAAACAGCTACAACAGAAATAGCAACGAGTGGTTGAATGGCTATGACCATACCAAAAACAGTGGCTACACCCTTACCGCCTTTGAAGCCCGCCCAAATGGGAAAAATGTGGCCCAGAACAGCTGCCAAACCAAGGCCAATCATGAAATTGGTGCGGTCGAGCTGGTTGGTGAGGTAATAAGGAAGTAACAAGTAAAGAAAAGAAGCCAGCACACCTTTAAGAATATCTACCACCATTACAAACGAGCCCCAGGAAGTACCTAGTACACGGAATGTATTGGTAGCGCCGGCGTTGCCACTACCATAATCACGAATATCAATGCCGAAGAAAAATTTACTTACCCAAACGGCTGTAGGTATGGAACCTATCATGTAGGCTACCACAATCAACAAAAATTCCTGCATTCTAACTAACTGCTTTCTGTTTACAATACGCTCCCGGGTGTGGCGGTGTGAGTTTTTTTACAGAAAAGTCAAAGCTAACACTCTGGCTAAAATAGGGAATTCAACATTAACAATCAAACACCTGTGTCAGTAAAGCGCATCGAAATCCACCCATCTTTCTGCAGGGTATGCTGCCATTGTAACCCCAGCGCTTCTACCGCTGCCTTTACTTCGGCCTCGTCGACGGTAAGTAAGCCGCTCAGCAGCCAGGTACCACCCGGGGCCGTAATGGCTTTCATAGCGGGCAAATGGGCCATAATTACATGTTTGTTGATATTGGCCAGTACAATGGGATAAGTATGGCCCACAGGTACCTTATCGGCCAGTTGCAGTTCAATGCCCTCCACCTTGTTTACCGATACATTTTCGATGGCATTGTCAATGCTCCAGGTATCATTGTCGATACCGAGCACACGAATGGCGCCGAGCTTGGCAGCCAGTATGGCCAGTACACCAGTACCAGTGCCAAAGTCGAAAACCGATTTTCCTGTAAAATCCAAGGTCGACATTTCTTTAACCATCAGCCAGGTAGTGGCATGGTGGCCGGTACCAAAACTCATTTTAGGAGTGATGATGAGCTCATGAAGAACCGTTGTTACCGGTGCATGAAAAGCAGCACGGACGGCTGCAAAATCTTCAATCAATACCGGCTCAAAAGATGACTCCCACAGCGCATTCCAGTTTTGCTGGGCCACCTCAGCCACGGTAAATGTTAATCCCTGATTTTTTAACAGCAACTCGATTGCTGCTGCGTCGGTTTCCTCTTTTTTGCCAGAGGCGGTCAACTGCCTCTCTCCTTCTTCAAAGCCTTCGATACCCAGCAGCGAAAGTTCTGCTATCAATAAATCAGCAGCATCAGTGCCGGGCTCAATCTGAATCTGGTATTGCAGGTAAATGAGTGCTTCTTGCATAGTAGTAAAGCAAAAGGCTGTTTCCATTGTTGGGGTTGCCAACTTTGGAAACAGCCTATAGTTAAATCATTGAATTATTGTTGATCGGCAGGGCCTTGCTCAGGACGGCTTTGACCTTCAGGCTTAGGCAGCAGCACCTTGCGGCTCAGCTTAAACTTACCTGTTTTAGGATCAGTACCGGTGAGTTTTACCTTCACCATATCGCCTTCGCGGAGGATGCCTTCGAGTGTTTCAAGACGCTTCCAGCTTACTTCGCTGATGTGAAGCAAACCTTGCTTACCAGGCAGGAATTCAACGAATGCTCCGTAAGGCATAATGCTCTTCACAGTGGCTTCGTACACATCGCCAACTGTTGGTACAGCCACAATGCCTTTCACCCAACGCTCGGCACGGTCAACACCTTCTTTGTTAGTACCAAAGATGCTTACCTCACCCATATTGTTCTTCTCTTCGATGGTAATAGTAGTACCGGTTTCTTTCTGAATTTCCTGTACAACTTTACCCTGTGGTCCAATCACTGCGCCAATGAATTCTTTCTCGATGAACATCTTCACCATGCGTGGAGAGTGTGGTTTCACCTCTTCACGGGCTGCAGGAATAGTAGCGTACATAGCATCCAATATGTGCATGCGGCCATCACGTGCCTGAGCCAGTGCTTCACGCATTACATCCATGCTGAGGCCATCAATTTTGATGTCCATCTGCACACCACAAATACCATCACGGGTACCGGTTACTTTAAAGTCCATGTCACCCAAATGATCTTCGTCGCCGAGGATATCGGTGAGGATGGCGTACTTACCATCTTTACGGGTAATGAGGCCCATGGCCACACCACTTACGTGCTTGGCAAAAGGAACACCAGCATCCATCAGTGCCAAAGAACCGGCACAAACAGTTGCCATTGAGCTCGAACCGTTCGACTCCAAAATATCACTCACCACACGTACGGTGTAAGGATATTCGTTGCCGGGCATGATTTGCTTCAGGCTGCGCATGGCCAGGTTGCCATGGCCAACTTCACGACGGCCAGGACCACGCATGGGCTTGGTTTCGCCGGTGCTGAATGGCGGGAAGTTATAGTGCAAAATGAATTTTACATAGTCGCTGGTAGCAGCTGTTTCAATCAACAGCTCATCATTTGGCGTACCGAGAGTAACGGTGGTCAGCGATTGAGTTTCACCACGGGTAAACAGGGCGCAACCATGTGGTGAAGGCAGTACATCTACCATCATATCCAAAGGACGAACAGTGGTGAGGTTACGGCCATCGAGACGAATGCGGTCATCGAGCATCATATCACGAACAACGTAATACTGCAGTTCGCCGAGGTAGTGGCCTACCAGCGGTTGGTCTTCTTCGGGCAATTCGCCGAGGGCTTCTTTTACCTCATCAAAAAGTTTGCTGAAAGCTTCACTGCGTTCATGCTTGGCAGAGGCGCTTTTAGCGATCTCATACATTTTGGCACGGCCGAGTTCAGCAATCTTGTTTTCGAGTGCTTCATTGCGGTAAGGCTTAGTGTACTCCCGTTTGCCGGTTACACCAACCTGTGTACGCAGGTCTTCCTGAGCAGCAATTTGCTTACGGATAGCTTCGTGAGCCAGTTCCAAAGCTTTTACCAAATCTTCTTCCTGGCACTCTTTGGCTTCACCTTCCACCATCATCATGTTTTTGGCAGTAGCCGCAATGATGAAGTCCATATCGCAAGACTGCAACTGGGTACGGGTGGGGTTAATCAGGTATTCGCCGTTCTGACGGCCAATGCGTACTTCAGAAATGACTTCCTGAACGGGCACATCACTTACGGCCAAAGCAGCAGATGCAGCCAGGCAAGCCAGCGCATCGGGCATTACTTCGGGGTCGCTAGACAAAAGGGTAACCAGCACCTGAACGTCGCAGAAGTAATCTTCGGGAAACAGCGGACGCAGGGCACGGTCTATCAAACGGCTGATGAGTACTTCGTAGTCGCTCAGCTTGCCTTCACGCTTAAAAAATGAACCGGGGATTCGACCAGCAGAAGCGAATTTCTCCTGATAGTCTACAGTCAATGGAAAGAAAGACTGTCCGGGGCGGGGTTCTTTGCTGGCGCAAACGGTGGCCAGCAGGTAGCAATTGCCGCACTGCAACAGGGCAGCGCCATCGGCCTGGCGGGCAAGCCGGCCTGTGCTGATAGTAATGGGCTTACTGTTGGGGCCCATGTCTATCACAACGGAATGTGGTTGTGTCAACATAAATAAGAATTTGCGAAAACCTTGATTTTAGATTCGGTATGATGCAACAAAACGCCCTGCCACAATGGGGCACGACGCGACGGGTAAAAAAAGCAGTCAAAAGCTTGTAACAAAATATGAGAACCCCAATCAGCCAGGCTAATTGGGGTTTATATCGTTAATGCAACCGCATGATTACTTTCTGAGACCCAGTTTTTCAATCAGTTGGCGGTATCCCTGCAAGTTGTGCTTGCTGAGGTAGGTAAGCAAACGCTTACGCTGACCAACCATCTTCATGAGACCACGGTGAGTGCTGAAATCTTTTTTGTTTTGCTGCAGGTGAGCAGACAAAGCAGAAATACGCTCAGTCAATAAAGCAATCTGGCCCTCGATAGAACCAGTGTTTTTAGCGCTGCCACCATAAGTTTCGAAAATCTTGGCTTTCTTTTCTACAGTTAAATAAGGCATCCGATTATGCGTTTTTTGTTATCCGATTAAATCATCCAATTTTATGGGCGGCAAAAGTAGGGCAAAAAAAGATATCAGGGAAATATTATCGAAAGGATTTTAGATTGCGCCCCCAATTAGCACATGCAGCCGCAAGATTACCATATTTATTGCACGGTTACCAACGACCTGAGTTTTGATCGGCGGATGCAGCGCATTTGCGGTTCGCTTGCCCGGGCAGGCTATGAGGTTACCCTGGTAGGCCGCAGCACCGCGGCCAGTTTGCCCCTTGACCATCAACCTTTTGAGCAAGTCCGGCTCAATGTTTCGCCACAAAAAGGGAAGCGGTTTTATTGGGCCTACAACAAAGCACTGTACAAATATTTGCAGCACCAGGCCAAGGCACACCAGCAGCCCGGAGCCACCCACATGGCCATTTGCGCCATCGACCTTGACAGCATTGTTCCTTGCCTGCTCATCAGCAAAAAGTACCAGCTCCCCCGCCTGTACGATGCCCACGAACTCTTTACCGAGCTCACAGAAGTGAAGAGAAGACCTTGGATTGCCGCCATTTGGAAAGCCATCGAGGCTTGGTGTGTGCCCCAGTTTCAGTACGGGTATACCGTCAATCAATTTATAGCGGATGAGTTTAGCCGGCGGTACAAAGTGAAGTATGCCGTGGTACGCAACATGCCACTGCCTGCAGGAAACACTATTGTTGAAACTCTGCAATCGACACTTTTATTGCCAGAACGTTTTTTCTTGTATCAGGGAGCGGTCAACGAAGGCCGGGCATTCGACGAACTGATTGCTGCCATGAAAGAAACCTCACTCCCGCTGGTGATTGCCGGAGATGGCAATTATATGGAACAGGTAAAAAGTTTGATTGCTGCTCACGGCGTGGCAGACAAGGTTATCTTGACGGGTCATTTGAAACCATCCGTATTGCGCAACCTTACCCAACAGGCATTTGCAGGCATTACTTTGTTTAACAACAGCGGCCTCAATCAATACTATTCTTTAGCCAATCGCTTTTTTGATTACGTGCAGGCTGGCAAGCCGCAGGTTTGTGTGCGGTATCCCGAATATGAACATTTGAATGAGCAACATGAAGTTGCGGTTTTGGTAAATGAGGTCGCTCCCATCGAAATAGCACAAGCCATGAACCTTTTGGCGAAAGATGCTGTTTTGTACGAAAGACTGATAGGAAAATGCATCATTGCAGCATCTGTTTGGAACTGGAACATAGAAGAAAAAAACATGCTGCAAGTTTGGGCAAATTGCCTACAGGAGCATTCTAAGCATTATTGATGTTGGCAGAGAAGCATTTACATATCGTTTGTTTAGACGTACCCTATCCGGTGGATTATGGTGGCGTTTTTGATTTGTTTTACAAGATTAAAGCCCTGAGCGAAGCGGGTGTAAAAATTCATTTGCACTGTTTTGAATACGGCCGTGGTCAGCAGCCCGTGCTCAACCAATATTGCGAAGAAGTACACTACTACGAGCGGGTGACACCGCTCAAAAGTCTGGCTACCAGTGTACCCTACATTGTAGCCAGCCGGGCCAATGATGCATTGCTCAAACGCCTGAAACAAGACGATTACCCTGTGCTGATGGAAGGCATGCACTGTACCTATTTTGCGTACAACGGCGATTTGCCCGCCAACCGCTGTTTTGTACGGCTCCACAATGTGGAATATGAATATTACCGCCAGCTTTCTGAAACCAGTGGCAGCATGTTCAAAAAACTCTTTTTCAAAAGAGAAAGTGCCCTGCTGAAAAAGTACGAAGCGGCTATGGCAGGCAAAGCCACTTTTTGGACCGTCACTGAAAAAGACCTGGAAGTTTTTAACCGTGAATTGGGCTACAACAATGTAGACTTTTTACCACTTTACCTGCCCGAGTTTGCACCCGAATGGTACGGCTCACACGGTAGTTTTTGCCTGTATCATGGCAACCTGAGTGTGCCCGAAAATGAATATGCAGCTACCTGGCTGCTCGAAGAAATTTTCAGCAAGTTGGAAATACCTTTTGTTGTAGCGGGTAAAAATCCCTCTGCTAAACTGGAAAAACTAGCCCATAGTTTTCCGCATACCTGTATTGTGGCCAACCCCGAGCAGACCGAAATGGAAGAGCTGATAAAGAAGGCGCAGGTGAATATTTTGCCCTCTTTCAACAGCACGGGTATCAAGCTGAAACTGATTAACGCTCTGTATTTTGGCAGGCACTGCGTAGTGAATGAAGCTGGAGTAGAAGGTAGTGGTCTCAACAGCTGCTGCCTGATTGCCAACAGCACCATCAGCATGAAAGATGCCATTGCCAAGGCTTTTGACCAACCTTACCACCTGCACAACTTTGAAGACCGTATGCAGGTGATGCAATCTTTGTTTAACAACGAAAGAAATGCCCGGCAGATGATTCGCTGGATTTTTGAACAGGAACCAACCGTGCCGGGCAAAGTAGCAGCAAGCCTCAAGCTTTCTGCCTGATATTAATTTTCAGCGTACTGATTGGCGCTGTCGTACACTTTTCCTTTTTCGGTGCGCAAAATTCTTGCAGGAAATTTATTGATGACCATGTAATCATGCGTAGCCATGATGACGGCCATGCCGTAATCTTTGCTCAGGTTCATGAGCAGGCCCATGATTTCGTCGCTGGTTTCGGGGTCGAGGTTGCCTGTAGGTTCATCGGCCAGCAGCAAGCGGGGTGAGTTGAGCAATGCCCGTGCAATATCAATACGTTGTTGTTCGCCACCACTCATTTCAAAAGGCATTTTAAAACCCTTGCTTTTGAGGCCTACTTTTTCCAGCACATCATCAATTTTTGCATTGATCATGTTTTCATCTTTCCAGCCGGTGGCTTTCAATACAAACTTGAGGTTCTCCTTTACATTTCGGTCGGTAAGCAATTGAAAATCCTGAAACACCACACCGAGGTCGCGGCGCAAAAACGGAATGGTTTTCCAGGTTTGATTGCGCAGGTCGTGTCCTACCACTTTGCCCTCACCTTCTTTCAGTGCTAATTCGCCATACAAGGTTTTGAGCAAAGAAGATTTGCCGGTGCCGGTTTTACCTACGAGGTATACAAATTCGCCACGACGCACTTCGAGGTTTACACCTTTCAAAATTTGTACGTCGCCCTGATAAATATTGACCTGTTTGAGTTGTACTACTATTTCTTCAGCCATGGAGTAAGAATATGCAAGGAGTAGCGAAGCTCATCCTTTGGGTGATGAATCAATAACTGATTTATTCAAAAATAATTGTTTCGCCGGCATGCTCAATCGTCAACTTTTTTTATCTGACGCCTCTACACGGCCGATGATTTGTGCATCTATGCCAAAAGCTTTTGCCGTGTCAATCATGGTTGCTGCATTGGCTTCGCTGCAATAAATTTCGAGGCGGCAGCCCATGTTGAATACCTGCATCATTTCCCGCATATCAGCACCGCTACATTGTTGTATCAGTTCAAAAATATACGGTGTAGCAAACAGGTTGTCTTTTACTACCTGCACACCAGCTGGTACAAACTTCATGCACTTGGTTTGGCCACCACCACTGCAGTGCACCAATCCATGTATCTTATCGAAGTTTTCGGTGAGCAGTTTTTTCAACACCGGTGCATAGGTACGGGTAGGACTCAGCAGCAATTGCCCTACGTTATGCCCTTCGTCCATCACTATATCCGTCATGCGGTGCTTGCCGATATACACCACATCATCGCTGAGCGTAGGTTCATAGGTCATGGGGAAATGCTCCGCATAGTATTTACTCAGCACATCGTGGCGGGCACTGGTCAAACCATTGCTGCCAATACCGCTATTGTAGCTGGATTCGTACACGCTTTGGCCGTAAGAAGCCAAGCCCACAATCACATCGCCTGCAGCAATTTTTTCGTTGGTCACAATTTTTGATTTTGGCCAGCGAACACTCATGGTACCATTTACGGCAACGGTTCGAACCACATCGCCTACATCGGCCGTTTCGCCGCCGAGGTAAGCTATGTTCACGCCAAAATCGGCCAATGTATCAAACAGCTCCTGTGAGCCGCTGATGACCTGTTGCAACACTTCGCCAGGTATGAGCAGCTTGTTGCGGTCGATGGTAGAATTGAAAACGATATTGTCGTGAATGCCCACACAAAGCAGGTCATCAAGGTTCATCACAATGGCATCTTGTGCAATGCCTTTCCACACACTGATGTCGCCGGTTTCTTTCCAGTACAAATAAGCCAGAATACTTTTGGTACCGGCACCATCGGCATGCATCACATTTACCCAGTCGGCATCGCCGCCGAGCAAATCGGGATATACTTTACAAAATGCTTTGGGAAACAGCCCCTGATCTAAGTGTTGGGTGGCAGCATGCACCTCTTCTTTTTGCGCCGAAACGCCTCGCTTTGCATATAAAGACATGCTGCAAAAATAGGCGGCTGCGGCAGAGATTTGGAAATTGGCCATTACTAATTCAAATTTGCCGGCCCATGCAGGTACACAAGCACATCGACCGACTTCCCAATTTCCGCAATGCCGTGGTTACCATTGGCACGTTTGATGGTGTGCACAATGGTCACCGCATCATTACCAAGCAGCTCACAGAAAAGGCTGCAGCCATTGATGGTGAAAGTGTCATCATCACCTTCAACCCGCACCCACGGCGCATTGTAGGCAATCAGCACTCGGAATTGCGCCTCATCAATACCATTGCTGAAAAAATAGAATTGCTGGAAAAACAGGGCATCGACCATTTGGTGATTGTTCCTTTTACCAGCGAATTTGCCGAGCAAACAGCACTCGAATATGTGGAGCAGTTCCTGGTAGCTCATTTTCACCCCCGCTGTATTGTAATTGGTTACGACCATCGTTTTGGTAAAAACCGCGAAGGCAACTATCAATTGCTGGAAGCGCTGAAAAGCAAACATGGCTATGAGTTGATGGAAATTCCTGCCGAAGTACTCAATGACAATACCATCAGCAGTACCCGCATCCGTACTTCTGTTATCAATAGCCATATTGCTGCAGCCAATAGCTACCTTGGTTATGCCTACTTTTTTGAAGGCACCGTGGTAGAAGGCAATAAGCTTGGCCGCACCATTGGCTACCCTACAGCCAACATCCGCATGAATGATACTGAAAAGCTGATGCCGGGCAACGGTGTGTATGCAGTGCGTGTAAAACGCATGAATCAAAACGGCACATGGATGAAGGGCATGATGAACATTGGCGTTCGCCCAACCGTGGATGGCACCCGCCAAACGGTAGAGGTCAACATCTTTGATTTTGATGAAGACATCTACGGCGAAACGCTACGCATAGAAGTGATTTGCCACCTACGGGGTGAGCAAAAATTCAGCGGACTGGATAGTTTGAAAGCACAGTTGCAAAAAGACAAGGATGCATCGCAACTCTTGCTGCAGGCCTATGAAAGTTAATCGACCGTTGGCGTAATCATTTTCACCACCATTTCTTTCAGCAGATTAGCATCTGAAACATTGGAAGCATGAATGCCAATGCTTTTGAGATTGTATTCGTGTAGCAGTAAAATGGCTTGCTCCACGCCTTTCTGGCGGTAGTTTTTGGCGCAGCTGATAATATCTTTTACATAAGGATTGGGCCCCTGATAACCAAGATATTTAATCAATTGATATTCGTCGTTGGTACCGGCACCAAACACCATGTAAGCTTTGCTGAAAAAAGAATACAGCGTAGGCAGCAATTGCATAATGGGCAATGCTTTGGGGTTGCCTTCGAAGTATTGAATGATTTGCAAACAGCGGGTCATGTTGCGCTGGGTAAGTGCATGCTGCAATTCAAACACGTTATACTCCTTGCTGATGCCTACAAAGTTCTCAATATCATCCTCGGTAATTTCTTTGCGCTGGCCCAGGTTGATTTGTACTTTCTCCAGTTCATTGGCCAGCCGAGACAAATCGTTACCAATATGATCTACCAGTAAATACACCGCCTTTTGCGAAATGGTAAAACCATCTGCTTTTAAATGATTCACTACCCAGTTAGGCAATTCACTGTCGTATAATTTTTTGGTACTGAGTACTTCGCCTTTTTGCTTCAGCAGTTTGGCCAGCTTACTGCGGCCGTCTACTTTTTTCTGTTTGTAGCCTACTACCAGCACTGTACTGCTGAGCGGATTTTCGATATAGCCTTCCAGCTTTTCGATATCCTTCATGTACTGGGCTTCTTTCAGCAACACCACCTGGCGCTGCGATTGCATGGGGTAGCGGCGGCAAGCATTCACTACGGCCGACCAATCGGCATCACGACCGTAAAACACCGACAAATTGAAACTTGCTTCGGCATCTGTCAGAATGTTTTTTTCTGCATAGCCCAATACCTGATCTATAAAGAAAGGTTCCTCACCTTCCAACCAGTACACTGATTTGAAAGCACCTTTTTTCCAATCAAGAATGATTTTATCCACCGCCACGTAACAAAGCAATGAAACTTTAAAAAGGGTGTATTAGAAAGTTTTTAACAGCGTTGAAAAGTTGGTCTGGCACGGTGTTGGCATACCTTTCCAATGAACTAAAAACACGAAGCATATGGAAGACATGAAATTGAATGAGTACAACAGCGCTACTCCCAAAAAAGACAACCGTACGTTGATCTATAGTGGCCTTGCCGCTGCTTTGTTGCTGTCCTGGGGTTATATCATTTACGAAAAGAACAAAAGCCAGGAGCAAGTAGGTGCACTTACCAGCCAGAACACACTGGTTACCAGCGAAAGAGATCAGGTACGTAACCTGTACACTGAATCGCTGGGCCGCCTCGATAGCCTGATGGGTGAAAACCAAACCATGGCCGACAATTTGGATACACGCAACCAGGAAATAGCCCGGCTGCGCAATGAAATCCGCAAGGTGGTAAATAATAAAAATGCCACTGCAGCCGATTTAGCACGTGCCCGTCAGATGATTAACCAACTGAATGGTACGATTGAAACACTGGCTGCAGATGTACGCCGCCTGGAAGGTGAAAACCAAACGCTTGTAGCCAACAATCAGCAACTGACTACAGAAAAGCAACAGGTAGAAGCTGACCTTGAAGCTACACGTAATGAAAAGCAAAGCATTCAGAAAACACTGGATGAAACAGCCGACGTTGCCAGCACCCTCAAGGCTTCTAACATCAGCATAGCAGCGCTGAACGAAAAAGGCTCCGGCAAAGAAAAAGAAACAGCCACCGCCAAACGTGCCGACAAATTGCGCATTGCTTTTCAGCTGGATGAAAACCGCCTGGCAAAAAGTGGTGAAAAAGAAATTTACATAACCGTAACCGCTCCTGATGGCAGCCCTATTGCCAGCAACACCGTTTTTACCACCCGTGAAGAAGGCGACAAGCCCTACACTTCTAAGGTGCAGGTGCAGTACGAAAGCGGCAAGAAAACACCCGTAAGTTTTGACTGGAAAAGCGATAAAGGTTTCCAAACCGGTAATTACAAAATTGAAATCTACCACAATGGATTCAAGATTGGCGAAGGCGTTCGCACATTGAAGAAAGGTGGTTTGTTTGGATAATATGTAAATCCCACCCATAAATGAGCAAAGGTCAGTTCTGAAAAGAGCTGACCTTTTGCGTTTGTTACAACACGGCTCTCAATGAAGCCCGGCCCACATGCACCGTTCGACTCTCTCCTGCTTTGCGGCCTTCGTATTGAAAACTTATTTCCAACGCATTGGCCAGCCGCTTGGTGAAATCTATATTCCACAAAAAGTTTTTGCCCGGTTGCAAACCATCGAGCATAAAATAAGAAACGGTAGAATTGGAAGTACCTGTAAAATCGATAGACGAATAAGTAAGCTTAGCCGTGAAGACACCACTTTGCACCAGATTGTATTTACTTTCTACCTGCAAGCTATTAGTGGTACTCAGTTGCGGAATGCTGTTGGCATTCCCTTTTTTCTCATTCCATTTATACAAAGTAGTTGCCCTGAATTTGGCCCCCAATGTGTAGGTAATGGATGGCATCAATTCGTAGTACGTGACTGCATAGTTTCTGTTATCGAATTTTGGATTGGGGGTTTGCAATTCATTGCTCCCCCGCTTGCCTTGCATGGCAAAGGTCCATTGTCTGCCAGCGTTTTTCCGCCAACGGAGCGATACATCATTCAGCGTTCTTATTTCCACACCATACGTGAGCAATGCTTTGCTGCTGTTGCGAACCTGCGTCGATCTACACCCCAGGAAGTGCTGTATCGGTTAAATGAAATCGTGTTGGCAATATTGGTATTGGCCATAATGATTGCGGTATCGCTGATGCTACCCGCAAAAGGATTGAATGGAAAACCGCCATCCTCTTTTCGCTTGCTGGTGGTTTGCAAACTGCTTTGGGCATTCCACTTAGCCAGAAAGCGTTTAAGGTGCGATGAATCTCTACGCCACACATTGGCTGGACTCAATTGAATACTCGCATTAAGGGTGTTGTATGCAGCTTTTACAAACCGGTTGGTAGGTGTAAATATGCGGATATACTTTGCCTGATCCTGAAACTGCGCCAATTCAAACTCATTGAGTTGCGGCACGGCATCGCTATTGTAATCAATCCAAGCAAATTCACCTCGACCGGCGGGCACCTCTATATAACTGAAGTCGCGTTGCTGCTCTTGCCCGGCGCCTATTTCATACAACAAATTGCCAGTGATGGCGCCCTTAGCTAGTTGAGTCAAATATTCAGCACGACCCAACAAAGTATTGTCTGATTGCTGATTGCTAATGCCGGCCGTTTTTACTTTCAACATGCGGTAGCCCGTATTCAACCGAAACTGGTGCTGTTTGCTTTTGGTAAGCTCTACCTGTATCGAAAAATTATCATTCACATCCTGCGGCACAAAACCATTGGCCAGTGCAAACTGGTTGCTTCTTCTAAACCATTGCAGCGACCAGCGATTGCGTTGCTGCTGATTGCTACGCACATGCACCCGCCAATCGGTAAAAGAAAAACTACTGGCTTGTAAAGTATCGGTAACAGATGATTTTACCTGGTTGTGTTCCAACTGATATTGTGCCCCTATCTCCAGTGCGTTAATCTTGCTAAAAGTTTTATTGATAGCAATGGATGGCCTCAAAAAATAGCCATTGATGCCCAACCCATCAAACGAAGTATATCGCAACACATCATTGACCACCCAGCCCTGCTGTTGTAACCGATGCTCAATACTGTGGCGGTTGCCGCTATACGCATTGCCCCTTTTGTAACCACTGTAATCGTATTGTATGCTGTGCTGTTTGTTGTTAATCAATGTCATGGTAAAGCCCGGCAATTGCTCTTTGGCAAAGCCCGCATCAAAAGGCAAGCCCCAATCCCGCAAAAATTCAATGCTTCGCAAACGTTCCAATGGTCGAAAGTTTTCATCCACTTGCTCAAACCTGGCCTCTGTTGAAAGCAGCTTGCTTGATTTTCCCAACTGTATCGTCCGTTCATCTTTCAACTGCAACTTGATGCCTAATCCCCCATCATTGGATTTGTCTTTGCTGGCAAAGGTGTTGATGTCAGTCACACTATAACCTGCTTCTGCCAACAGCTTTGTGTTTTTACCCAAACTGTATTTTATACCTGCCGTAAAGAGCTGTTGTTTTTTGGGCGTCACCAGCAAAGCCACTGGCTCATAGTTACCTTGTGCTACGCCATTCACCGGTGCCACCCATTGAAACACTTTTCCATTGGCGCCATTTAGCAGCAGTGTATAGTTGCCTTTACCGGTACCGACTTCGCTAAACGCCAGACTATACATGGCCGTATCGTAAATGTTTTGGTAGCGGTAAAAAGTATAGGGTTGGCCGGCAACCGTCGTGTCTATTTTGATGTACAATACTTTCGCCGCATCAAAACTATCCCGCACAGCTACGGGATAAAATGCCTGATTGATACTGTCGCCAATATTGCTCAAAAACTGCCGCTGCACATTGTCCAGCGTTTGGTTAATAGGTGAGTTTTTGGCATCGGCATTGGAGTACATGCCAATGTTCACTTCCAGCTTTTCACCCACTTTCAATGCGTTGCCAGCATACAGCAATGAGTTGAGGTAATTGCGATCGGCATATTCAAATTCTACCTGTATCCTCTTGTCTCTGCTGATGAGTTGCTTTGGGGTAAAACTGATTTCTGCCGTGTTGTAATTGATGACATAATCCTGGTCTTCACCACGTTCCAGTTGTACGCCATCAATAAACACTCTTTCTGTACCGGCCAGTATCACAAAGAAGAGCTCGTTATTGGCTCCCCGCAACCGGTATGGTCCTTGGTTGCCTTCTTGCCCGTTGAACACATTGCGGGTAAATTTTCCTTTGGCAATGGCCGCACTAACAAAACTGGTATTGCTCGTTTGCTTGCCCAGCCTTTGTGTAGTTTCAAAAGCAATGCCTTGCTGGCGTTTGAAATAACTGAGAAAATACGTGGGTTGCTGCCGCACATCAATGTCGCCCAAACTGAGCGTCCAGTTGCGTTTTTTAAACTGCAGCCAAATGCGGTCAAACTCATTGAGCTGTTGTGTATTGCCATCAGGTTGTATAGGTATGTTGTTGTCGGTAATGGCAGCAGCAATTTCAATGCTGTCGCCCAGCATGCCATTTACCTGCAGGTTAAACAGTGAGTTCACCACGGCATCCTGTGCATTACCAAAACTCAGGCTGCGGCCAAAACTACCTGTGTAATTGAGCTTGCCAAATCCCTGCTGATTGTTGCTGGTATTCTTTCGCTTCGGCACGGGCATGGCTTTAAAAAGTTGGCCACACTATCGTATTGGTAGCGGTACACTTTGTTGGCAAAACCAAACGGAAACACCCGGTAACTCACCCATACACTATCTGTATTTGGCGGCTTGATCCATTGCAACGTAGCCCGTACATCATCCCACACATATTGCAGGCTGTCGGCCCCCTTCATGCGAAAACTGCCTGGCACAACACTCAAACTATCCAACTGTGCCGGCGCTACTTGCACCGCAATTTTTTTCACCCGAATGTTGGAGCTCACTTGTGCCCATGCGGAAGTGCTTGCCAGCAGGCAAACAATACACACCGCTATGAAGCAAACAAATTTCAACAGTGAAGCACAGTTAGTGGTTGCAATATACTGAACGCCTATCCGCAGCATTTGGTATGCACAAAAAAGACGGCCAGTGGCTGACCGTCTTTTACACATATCGTTTGTTGATGCTTATGCATACAATTCTTCCCGAAGCTGATGCACCCGCTCATCTTCCAGGTATTCATCAAAGGTCATCAGTCTGTCGATGATACCTTTTGGCGTCAACTCAATTACCCGGTTGGCCGTGGTTTCCATAAATGTATGGTCGTGGCTGGTCAGCAGCACAATGCCTTTGAATTCTACACACTGCTCGTTAAATGCCTGAATGCTTTCCAGATCGAGGTGGTTGGTTGGCTGGTCAAGTACCACACAGTTGGGGTTTTGAAGCATCATGCGGCTCAGCATACAGCGTACCTTTTCGCCACCACTCAGCACGTTGACTTTTTTCATGATGTCGTCGCCGCTAAACAACATTTTACCCAAAAAGCCCCGCAGGAAAGGTTCATCAGCATCGGTTACATGCTCAGGCACAAACTGACGCAGCCAGTCCATCATGGGCAGGCCTTCTTTGAAGAACTCTCCGTTTTCCAAGGGCAGGTAAGCCTTGGTAATGGTAGTACCCCACTCCAGTTTACCAGCATCAGCCGTGGCATTGCCGTTTATGATTTCAAAAAACTGAGTCACCGCCAATGGGTCACGACTGTAAAAGGCAATCTTCTCACCCTTCTGCACACTAAATGTCACTTTATCAAACAGCTTACGGCCGTCTACCGATTTCGACAATCCTTCCACGTTCAAAATCTGGTTGCCCACTTCCCGCAACGGCTGGAAAATGATGCCCGGATAACGGCGGTTAGAAGGTTCAATCTCTTCGATGGTGAGTTTTTCCAATGCCTTTTTACGGCTGGTAGCCTGCTTGCTCTTACTTGCGTTGGCACTAAACCGGGCAATGAAATCAATCAACGCCTGACGCTTCTCTTCTACTTTCTTATTCTTATCGCTCAACTGGCGGGCCATCAATTGGCTGCTCTCGTACCAGAAGGTGTAGTTACCTGTAAATACCTTGATTTTGGCACGGTCCACGTCGGCCACATGCGTACACACGGCATCCAAAAAGTGACGGTCGTGGCTCACTACCAACACAATGTTTTGGTAGTCGGCCAAAAAGTTTTCCAACCAGCTGATGGTTTCAATATCGAGGCCGTTGGTCGGTTCATCAAGCAACAAAATATCGGGGTTGCCAAACAACGCCTGCGCCAACAACACCCGCACTTTCATGGTACCGGGTATGTCCTTCATCAGGCTTTGGTGATAAGCTTCCACCACACCCAGGTTGCTCAGCAGTGTAGCGGCATCGCTTTCAGCGGTGTAACCGCCCATTTCGCCAAACTCAGCTTCGAGTTCACCCGCCTTCATGTAATCTTCTTCGGTAGCGTCGGGGTCGGCGTAAATAGCGTCTTTCTTATGCATCACATCCCACATCACTTTGTGGCCCATCAGCACTGTGTTTAGTACTGTTTGCTCATCAAACTCAAAGTGGTTTTGCTTCAGCACCGCCATGCGTTCGCCGGTGGTTATTTCCACCGAACCCTTGTTGGGTTCAATTTCTCCACTCAAAATCTTCAAAAAAGTAGACTTACCGGCACCATTGGCACCAATTACGCCGTAGCAGTTCCCCTTTACGAAGTTGATGTTTACCTCATCAAACAAAACCCGCTTGCCATAGGCCAGCGTTACATTTTTTACACTAATCATAATTGCCTGGAAACGAAAATTGAGGCGCAAAGGTAGCCAAAGCAACCCAAAGGAACAGGCATTAAATCTTGGCAGTTATAAGTGTTGTTGTATCCATTCAACAATAGCATTAGGGGCTGTCAGCCAAAGCACTATTATCAGCAGCAGTTCCGGCTGTACGCTTGTAGTGCCCCGCCTTGGTCATTACCAATGCAGCCTACAGCTGCGGGGCAGCTACCGCTTCCATCCGGCAGCCCATCAGCAGCTGTGCAGCACTCGGCAAAAAAGCCCGGCAGCGCTTGGCTACCGGGCTTGTATTTACTGCTTTGGCATAGTGCGGTATCTGGCATTAAATCAACGACAGGTATTCTTCCATGTTTTGCATCACGGTGCTGGCCACCAGCTTTCTGAATGGCGTGGTATTACCCCGCACATGGGCTTCTTCCAGCGCTTGGTAATACTCCAGCCTGTCCGTCAAATCACCCTTGATGTTGGCAATGTAGTAGCCTCCTTGCATCAATATCAGGTTCATCAACAGGCGGCTGGTGCGGCCATTGCCATCCATAAAGGGGTGAATACCCACCAGCATCAGGTGCATATCGGCCGCCAGTAGCACGGGGTGCATGCGTACCCGGTTTTCCTGATAGTAAGCCAGCATTTTCTCCATTTCCATGGGTACATCAAAATGCTGAGGAGGCACATGTTCGCTGCCACTTATGCGTACTTCTACATTGCGGTAGGTACCCGCCCAATGCTTGTCGATGCCTTTCAAAATGAGATAATGCAACTCTTTAATCAGGCGTTCAGTTATACGTGTACCATTTTGCACCATACTTTCAATGTACTCCACCGCTTCGTGGTGGTTCACCGCTTCCAGATGCTCCCTTACACTTTTACCCGCAATGGTTATTCCCTTCGACACCACCAATGAAGTTTCTTGAAGGGTGAGGGTGTTACCTTCAATTTTATTGCTGTGGTAAGTATACCTCGTATGAAAAAAATCCCGAAGCCGTGTCAGCTGCGTTTCATCCAAAGGCTGTTTGGCTTTCACCGCGGCTTTCAGTTCATCCAAAGCATGCAGCGAGGTTTCCAATTCTGCAGGTACTGTTTCGCCATTGGCGGCATACACTTCTACCCGCTCCATCACCATACTCAGTACTTCCTCGGCATATTGAGGATAGCCCTCCAACTGGCGCAGCACTTTGGCAGTCAGCCATTCTTTCTGCAACAGGTTCATATCCATCCGCAGCACTTCTGCCAGTTTGGGCAAAAGTTCTTCTGTTGCCAGCCGTTCTCCGCTTTCTATGCGGCTCAGCAGAGAAGCATCCATTTCAAGGGCTTGCGCCAGCTCTCTTACCAGCATTTTCTGCGCTATCCTCGCCTCTTTGATGATATGTGCAAACTTGTTTGTCATTTTTATTCATGACAAATTTAGTCATTTTTTATTGGAAAAGAAAAGTCTTCTCAGACTTTTCTACTTATTTAAATCCCCAATTCTACCTGAACCATGGCGTTCACCCGGTTTTTGTAGGGGTACAACAGACTTTGCTTTTGTGGGTGATAGCGGCTATCCAGTCCAAAATAGCCTTGAAACTTTACCCGATGCTTATTGAGGTAGTAGGTGTATCCCAAGGCTTTTGTCCGGTATTGATAAATGTGTTCTTCAAACCCCTTTTTAGGTTCGGTGCCTGCAAACCGTACGACCATTTCTGAACGGCGGCTCAGCATTTTGCTTACATGAATATTAAAGCCCTGCCCTTGCGGAATGCGCAACATGGCTGTATTATTAGTGCCATTCAAAGTGTAGCCGTCCACATTTCGATTAAAATATTCACCCAAAATGCCCCAGCCTTGGTATTTAAACATCATGTCGGCAATCGCCGTACGCATGTTTACGGGATTGGGTAAGGTAGACCCCAACTGACCGCCAGTACGGGTTGTTTTATCATTTACATTGTAGCTTAAACCAACCGACAACTTAGGTGTCTTTTCTATCTCCAGATCGCCCCTCAGAATAATCACCCAGGTTTTTGAACGTTCCAAATGGCAGGTATTCAATGCGGCCGGTATAAGAAAGCCCTTTGTTTGTAAAGTTTTGCCCACGGCCTTCACCGCCGGTAATCGCCGCCTTATACATAATCATTTGCTTACCCAACGGAATTTGGCCGTAGGCAAACAAACCGGCGTCGCGGTCGAGGGTGTATACCGAGTTAGCAATAGACCGATCAGGCATTTGCAGGTTGCCCGATGATATAACCCGTTCACGGTTTCCGGGCAGTTTGCTTTGCCCCAAACCAAAGTAAAAATTCTTATTCACGTTGTAATACACCATGGCATCACGAACCGTTTGGGCAATAGTCCCAGAGACCAAATCCTGATCGCTTCTGGAAAAAGATAGTTGAAGGTAGTAGCTCACCTTGGGTGAAATAACAAAACCATCAAAACGCAACCGCACCCTGCGAATGAGCGTTTCGAAGCCTGGTTCATCGGACTGATCAAGTTTGGAGAAATACCCAAAACGGTTTTGCATGCGAAACCGAACATTAAGCAAAAACACCGAGTCTTTATGGAACACCAAACCATTGGGACTAACCAGCAAAGGTTTTTCATCAGACTCTACCTGAGCCAACAAACTTGAAGGAAGGATAGCAAATACAAAACAAAAAAATGCTAAACGAAAACCGGCCTTTTCCCGCTTTTGGAAAAGACCGGCCACAGATTTTCTCGAATACATGTTAGCCGGTTAAGGCTGCAAAAGTGATGTTTTTCGAGAACATAGCGTCCTGTTATATCTGCCGCAGTGTGCCCGCAATAACGATGCAATTAATACCAGCACCAGCAGCAACCGGCAACCCGTTTATAGTTGCAGGTGCTGCATTACTATTGAAAAAGAAAAACACATCGCCATCATTCAGGGTAAATGTCGTGGTATAAGCCCCGGCAGCTTGCAAATGATAAGCCACTGCTTTTTTAGCAATATTACCCGCTGTGGCAACTGTTTCTACACTCACCTGAAAACCACCTTCGGTTAATTTAAAAGCCACACCATTATTGCCAGCTGTTGAACGAGCTTCAATCACCGGGCCGCTAGCATTAGATTCTGCATACACTCCCGAAGCAGTACTTGCAGGATTGTTGACGGTAAAAAAGCCGGCACGTCCCAAACCATTGGTAAAGCCACGCAATGCCGCATCTGTATTTGAAGGATTGCCAATTTGAAACTGACCAGCACGGCCTGTACCAGACTGCACCGCAAATATTGCACTACCGCTACCAGAAGTAGTACCATATATGGCGGCTCCAGTACCATTCGTTTCGCCATACACGGCAGACCAAGGATTACCTGTGTTCGCAATTCGAGCCACCATAGCTGCATCACCCGTTCCTTCATGATTGGCATACACCGCAGGGCTTTGACTATTGTTGCTATTGTTATACCCAATAACAGCTGCGCCCTGGCCTGCCGCATTTGTTCTTCTAAATTGCGCCACAGGCCCAATGCCTCCCTGATGATCTATATAAATACCCTGACCACTACTTCCTGCAGCTTTCAAAACATTAATAGCTGCAGCAGTTCCTTTACTGTTCAGGTACAAATCACTGCCGGCACCTGTGTTTTCAATTTGTAACACCGCGGAGCTATTGGCAGCATTGCGGTTGCCGAAATACGCAGTTGTGCCTGTACCGGTTTGTACTGCTGCAAATGCCATTCCGTTACCTGCAGATTCTGTGAGCAAGGTGGTATCGCCGTTGGCAGAGTTGATATTGGAAAAACGGGCAGCTTTTCCTGTACCGGCATTGTAAATGCGCAAGCCAATACCATTTACAGCCGTATTGCTGAGATTGAGGTATACACCACGGCCGCTGTTCATCACATCAGCAAACAGGGCATACCCAGAACCAGCATGATTGAGGTATAGTGCGGAGTTAGGATTGGCAGCATTTTGCATTCTCACCACCAAACCAGCATCGCCCACACCAGCCACATCGGCCAGCATGGCCGGCGACAGTGCCTGATTGCTGTTGGTGTAAGCATACATTGCCGGGCCGGTTGCAGCAGCATTTGTTTTTCTAAACTGAGCGGCACCTCCGGCTGTACCCGCATGTTCTACATACAACCCAAGCCCCGTAGAAGTTTCGGTTTTATACACATTGACACCATTGCCCGTACCCATGGCTGTTATCCTTAAAGCTTCTGTTGTTCCAGACGCCTCAGCAAGTAACGCTCCTGTATTTGCGGCAGCTATGATGTGCAGCTTATAATTACTGTTGGGAGTGGCAGTTCCAATGCCCACATTGTCTTGTGCAAACAAACTTGCTACACTCATTATACAGAGTGAAGCCATGGTGCTTCTTAGGATCATAAAGAGTTTTTTTTTGGAAAGCCAATAATACGGCAAACCCAATCACAACAAGCATTTCAGCCCAATTAGATATACAGCAATGTGGATGAAACCTGACTAACTTCTTGCACCAAAAAGTTTGCTCCCGACCCTAATCATATTACTTCCACACTCCACAGCAATGGTATAATCTGCACTCATACCTAGAGATAGGTATTGCATAAAAACATTGGCTACCTGATGATGGGCATAATGATCAAAAGTTTTCTTCGCCGCCAAAAATTCCTTTCGGATTTGTTGCTCATCATCCACAAAAGATGCCATACTCATAATGCCAACAATCCGTACATTCTTCAATGCCGATAATTCTTCCCCATTCAAGATTTCATCAACCTCCCGGTCATCCAAACCAAACTTTGTTTCCTCCTGTGCTATGTGCATTTGCAAGAGCACTTCGATTACCCGGTTGTTTTTGGCTGCCTGCTTATCTATTTCTTTCAACAGTTTAAAACTATCTACCCCATGAATGAGGTGCACAAACGGCGCAATGTATTTTACCTTATTGCTTTGCAAATGACCAATAAAATGCCAACGAATATCTGACGGTAACTGTGGGTGTTTGTCTATCAATTCCTGCACATAGTTTTCGCCAAAATCACGTTGACCCATTTCATACAGCGCCTTAATGTCTTCCACAGGTTTGGTTTTGCTTACTGCTACCAACGTAGTGTTATGTGTGTTGCAAAACGATGTCAGTTCCTGATATGCTGCTTGATTGATGGCCATGTTGAATGATATTGCTTTGATGATAACAGATGATAGAAACAATGGTTTCCAATCGAAAAATTGCTGGGCAAAAATAGCAGAATTAAAAAAGCCCCTTTTGCAAGGGGCTTTGTATTATTTCAAAATGCTTCTGCTTATCACAATGCGCTGCACTTCGCTGGTACCTTCGTAAATCTGTGTAATCTTGGCATCACGCATCAAGCGTTCTACATGAAACTCTTTTACATATCCATAACCACCGTGCACTTGCACTGCTTCAGTACTGCACCACATAGCGGCTTCACTCGCATACACTTTCGCCATGCTTGAGCTAAGAGTGTAATCAATACCATTGTCTTTTTCCCATGCAGCTTTCAGGCACAGTAAACGGGCAGCTTCCACTTTCGTTGCCATATCCGCCAGCTTAAACTGAATGGCCTGGTGATGCATGATTTCTTTACCAAATGCCTTGCGTTCTTTTGAATATTTCAACGCCAGCTCATAGCTGCCAGCGGCAATGCCCAATGCCTGTGCAGCAATACCAATGCGGCCTCCTGCCAAGGTTTTCATGGCAAATGTGAAACCGAAACCATCTTCGCCAATACGGTTGGCCTTGGGCACTTTCACATCAGTAAAACTGATGCTGTGCGTATCGCTACCACGAATGCCCATCTTATTTTCTTTGGCACCTACTGATACGCCGGGCCAGTTTTTTCTACAATAAAAGCATTGATGCCCTTACTGCCTTTGCTGGCATCGGTTTGCGCCATCACGAGATACACACTGGCACTACTGCCGTTGGTAATCCAGTTTTTAATACCATTCAAAATGTAGTGATCCCCCATGTCGATGGCAGTGGTACGCTGACTGGTAGCATCGCTACCAGCTTCGGGTTCGCTTAGCAAAAAAGCACCGATGTATAATTCACCATCTTTTTTACCCTGCGCCAAAGGCACCAGGTATTGCTGCTTTTGCTCTTCGGTACAATACTCTTGCAAACCATAGCACACCAGGCTATTGTTTACACTCATGCACACACTCACACTCGCATCAATCTTACTGATTTCTTCCATGGCCAGTACATAGCTCACCGTATCCATGCCGCTGCCGCCATATTCCGGTTTCACCATCATGCCCATAAAGCCCAGATCGGCCAGCTGGCTCACCTGCTCTTTGGGAAAAATCATCTTGTCGTCTCGTTCTATTACACCCGGCAAGCATTCCTGCTGCGCAAAATCACGGGCTGCCTGGCGAACGGCCAGTTGCTCTTCGGTTAATTGAAAATTCATAAGGCAATCGATAATAAGTGTCAAAAATAGCGGCGATGGGTGCTGCAAAATTGTTGACGATTGAACTATTTGTGTACAATTTGCAATTCTTTTTCTCCAATCAGCTACGGGCAAACAGCCATCCAACCCCCTCGCCCATTTACTGATGTATTTCTGCCAGAAGGCTGTAAAAAAATAGAATTCGTTCAATGGCAAATTTTCCGGCCCATTTACACACAACAGTTTTACAGCATATTTGTAGTCAACGATTGAAGTATGTCATTACAATTAAACCGTCAGGAGTTTGGCCGCCCCGAAGATGCCAGCAATGTGCTCAGCCGCGAAGAAGCCTTCCAGCTCTTTCATGAATGGGTACTCAACCCCAAGTTGCAACTGCACATGCTGCAGGTAGCGCAACTCATGCGCTGCTGGGCTACGGAAAAAGAACAAGCCAACGAGGCCGACCAATGGCGTTGGGAAATGGCCGGCCTGCTGCACGACGCCGACTGGGACCAATGGCCCGAGCTGCATTGTAAAAAAATCATTGAACATCTCGAAGCCTTACACATCGACCCTGAAATTATTCGGGCCATTGCCAGCCATGGCCATGCTCATTTTGGAGTGGTACCTGTGACCCGCATGGACAAAATGCTCTATGCATTTGATGAACTCAGCGGCCTCATTCATGCCTACAGCCTGATGCGACCAGGTGGCTACGAAGGCATGGATGTAAAAGGCGTAAAAAAGCGGTTGAAAGAAAAAAGCTTCGCCGCAAATGTAAGTCGCGACGACATCAACGATGCCTGTGAAAGAGCCGGCATTGCATTGGAGGATTTGATTGCATTCATCATTCCCATACAAGCAACGGTAACCCTTTAAACGACCAACTGTTTCATGAAAAAAGCAAAGAAAATTCTGCTGTACATAGCCGTTTCGTTAGCAGCTGCTACCCTGCTGGCCTATGCCACCGGCAACAGCTATATGGTAAAATCTGCCCTGTACAATTTTGCCAATGTAGATGACTACAACAAGTTTGACAACGACACGGTAGCCATTGCGGCACCACAGCCCATTGCCAACAGTAGCCGCTACAACAAAGCCACGCTGCCCGACTCTATGAAAGCCTATCTGCAATCCATTGAAACAGGGGCATTGCTGGTCATCAAAAATGATTCGGTGGTGTTTGAAGAGTACTGGGATGAGTTTAGTGCCGATGGATTGTCGGGTTCATTTTCTGTAGCCAAAAGCATTACCAGCATGTTGTTGGGCATTGCCGTACAAGAAGGCCACATTAAATCAATTGATGATAAGGTGCAACAATACCTGACTTGGTTTACCGGCGCCGGCAAAGAAAACGTAAGCATTCGCCACTTGCTCACCATGAGCAGTGGCACCGATTTTAGTGAGTCTTACATCAATCCTTTTTCCATAACCGCCAACTTGTATTATGGCGATGATTTGGTAAGCACCGCCAATGATGTAAGCATGGCCACAAAGCCCGGCACTTTGCATAAATACAAAAGTGGTGACACGCAATTGCTCGGGCTGATTGTAGAAAAAGCAACCGGCAAAAAGCTGGCACAGTATGCATCGGAAAAACTCTGGCAACCATTGGGCGCCACCCATGCAGCTTTGTGGAGCACTGATAAAGCCGGCGGCAATACCAAGGCCTATTGTTGCTTCAATACCAATGCCCGTGACTTTGCCAAGCTGGGCCAGTTAATGCTGCATGGCGGTCAATGGAATGGTCGTCAACTCATTGACTCGGCGTATGTGGCGGCCAGTGGCAAAGCTTGCAACATACCCGACGAATCGGGCCAACCCTGCCAATACTATGGTTATCAGTGGTGGGTATCGCCAGAGCATGAAGGCGTATTTTATGCACGGGGCATCCTGGGTCAATACATCATGGTGATTCCCTCTCAAAATGCAGTGGTGGTGCGTTTGGGTAAAGTAAAAAGTCAGGTGCTACGCAATGCCACACCAAAAATTGTGTACGATATCATGAACTGGATACCCCAACTCTGATGCAACCCATTTTATTTGATGACGAATATTGGAGCCAACGCTACCAGGCACATACCGATGCATGGGACATGGGCATGCCATCGCCACCGTTGACGCAGTATATCAATCAGCTGACAGATAAAAACCTACGCATGCTCATACCCGGCTGTGGCAATGCCTACGAAGCCATTTACCTGCTGCAGCAAGGTTTTGCCAATGTTACCCTCATTGATATTTCGGCATATCTGGTACAGCAATTACAACAAAACCCTTTGTTGCAGCAGGCCCGCATTTTGCACCAAAACTTTTTTGACCACACTGAAAAATATGACCTCATTTTGGAGCAAACCTTCTTTTGCGCCTTGCATCCGTCGCAGCGAAAAGCGTATGCGCAGCATATGCATCAGCTGTTAGCGCCAAATGGTAAACTTGTAGGATTATTATTTAATGACCATTTCGAACAATCACCACCATTTGGCGGTTCCGCAAACGATTACGGTGAATTGTTTTCAACAGATTTTTACATAAAACAAATGGCTGCTTGCTATAATTCTGTTGCTGCAAGAAAAGGAAGAGAACTATTCTTTATCTTAACCCGCAAATAAGGAACCCTGCAATTCTATGATTTCACCTGAAACACTGGCAACAGCCAAAATTTCTATAGCTGCTATCGGTATTGGGCTAATTGTGCTGAAAACAATCAACATCCTTCGTTACAACAGTGGCAAAGAAGATGAACCTGTAGCGTTTAATCTCTTCGGCCGTTTTTCCAATATGGAAATTGACGGGTCCTATTCAGCCAAAAGACGGAGTACGCTGATGCTATGCAACCGGCTTACGTCATTGTTTTACCTCTGCATTCTTGCTTTTATTGTAGTCATGATGATTCCAATTCTTGCTGCCAAAATGGGCATTGTATAACCACCGGTTTTCTACGTTGTTATTCTTGTACAATCATTTTGTACACCTGCCAACCTAAAGCAGGGTGAGCGGTTATATTTGCTATACAACAGCTTGCCTATGAACCTGGAATTCAATCGCAATGAAGATGCGATGAAACTGGCCTGGAGCCAGGTAAAACAACGTGTAGCACAAATAGCCAAAGGTGGTGGCGACAAAGCCATAGCCCGCCAAAAAGAACGCAACAAACTCACCCCAAGAGAACGCATTCAATACCTGATTGATAATGACAAACCTTTCATAGAACTCGGTGCTTTTGCCGGCTATGAAATGTATGAAGCCGAAGGTGGCTGTCCTGCAGGTGGCACGGTATCAGGCATTGGTTACATCAGCGGCAGGCAATGCATGATTGTGGCCAACGATCAAACGGTGAAAGCCGGTGCGTGGTTTCCCATTACGGGCAAAAAGAATTTACGCATGCAAGAAATTGCCATGGAAAATCATTTGCCTGTGATCCACCTCGTAGATAGTGCCGGTGTATACCTGCCCATGCAAGATGAAATCTTTCCCGACAAAGAACATTTTGGTCGCATATTCCGCAACAATGCCAAAATGAGTGCCATGGGCATTCCGCAAATTGCAGCGGTGATGGGCGCCTGTGTGGCGGGTGGTGCCTACCTGCCCATCATGAGCGATGAAACGCTGATGGTAGAAGGCAATGGCAGCATTTTTTTAGCAGGCCCTTATTTGGTAAAAGCAGCCATTGGCGAAGACGTTGATGCCGAAACGTTGGGTGGTGCCAACACGCACAATGCTATCAGCGGTATTGCCGATTACAAATTTGCCACCGAACAGGAATGCCTCGATCAGGTAAAGCGGTTGGTAGCCAAACTCGGCCCAACTGCAACTGCAGGTTTCAACCGCAGCACAGCTGTTGCGCCAGCGCTGCCTGCCGATCATATCTATGGCATTCAGGCGCCCAACAACAGCAAGCCCTACGACATGCAAACCCTTATTGATTGCATTGTAGACGCCAACAGTTTTGATGCATTTAAAAACGATTATGGCAAAAGCATTATCTGTGGTTATGCCCGCATAGATGGCTGGGCAGTGGGCATTGTAGCCAACCAACGATTGGTGGTAAAAAGTGCCAAAGGCGAAATGCAAATGGGCGGCGTTATTTACAACGACAGTGCTGATAAAGCAGCCCGTTTTATCATGAACTGCAACCAGAAAAAAATACCACTGGTTTTTTTGCAGGATGTAACCGGCTTTATGGTGGGCAGCCGCAGCGAACACAGTGGCATTATAAAAGATGGTGCCAAGTTGGTAAATGCGGTGGCCAATTCTGTAGTACCAAAAATCACCATCATTGTAGGCAACAGCTTTGGTGCGGGCAACTATGCCATGTGTGGCAAAGCCTATGACCCACGGTTTATTTATGCATGGCCTTCGGCAAAAATTGCGGTGATGGGTGGCGAACAAGCGGCCAAAACATTGCTACAAATACAAGTAGCGAATATGAAAGCTCAAGGCAAAACGGTGAGCCCCGAAGATGAACAGCAATTGCTGAACGACATTAAAAACCGCTACGAAAAACAAACCAGTCCTTATTATGCAGCGGCCAGACTTTGGGTAGATGCCATTATTGATCCGGCAGAAACACGAACCGTTATTAGCGAAGCCATTACAGCAGCCAATCACAACCCGCTGCTGGATGATTTTAAAACGGGGGTGTTTCAGGTGTAGATGGTTGATTATCGGATGTTGAGGATACCAGCACAAAATACATTCGGTTACGGAGTGATGTTAGTTCAGGAATTGTACATCCCGAACAGTGAGATTGTGGCACACCATTAGCCCTTTAGATGAGCTGGATGTGTACAGCCGAAGTTGTATTGGCGAAAGTTTTTTGCGTTTCGCAATTTGTTACAACCAACGAACGGACAAGGAGTTATGAAAAATTGCGAAAGTGTAAAAAGGCTGAAAACTTTCGTCTATTTTTGAGTTGTAGGCAATGCCAAAAAAACACTCAAAATATTCAAGAGGATTGCTATGCAATGCTCATTTACTGACACAAACAAATCAGACAACATCTAAATGACCGAATACCCTAAGGCTAAAGACCCTGACTTGATAGGTGAATATCCCGGACTTGTAAAAGCTGGTGGCGGTTATGTTTGGGACGACGTACTAGAATACAGAGTCTGGTGTCATCCGCATGACGGAGCACCTGACACAGAAGACGGCGACGACTATTATTATGTCTTTGCAACTTATGAAGAAGCACTTGTATATTCACAATCAAACAAAGGTTGTGAAGAACCGCTTGCATTGGTTTTGCAAGAAGAGTACATTGACGAACCAGAACCAGGAAAGTATGTTCATGTAAAAGAACGTCGGTTGACAGAATGGCCAGTGGACTTTTTGAAAAGACCTAAACGAACAGACAAAACTATTTCAGACTTTCTTTCACCTCATGCACCAGCAAACCGACTTGACATTTTGCGTGGACTTACTTAAGTATCTGTTACTAGGTTGACAACTTAATGACAAGGCACATGCCTGCAACAAGCAGTTTTGCTTCAGCGGGGGGCGACGCAAAGCGTCGGTCATCACCTGCATTTCTATTTCGCTTTTGCACTAGCTGACATTTATCTATTCAGCGTTTAAATAAAATTTTATCTTTAGTATCACCGTTCAGCACTCGTCGCCAGGGGCGACATAAACGAATTGCCCCGCCGACCGCAAAGCTGTGAACGTTAGCGGCAACCTTAATGCGACACTTCCCAATAATCATATTGACCTGTGTAATTTTATCTTCTTGCAAGGACAGAAAAGTTATGCGGTATCATCCAGTTGCTATCAACGAGTTCGACACTTGCAAATCAAAAGACTGTTTGGAAAGAGCTATTAAAAGCAATCCAAAAGATGTTCGTGCTTATTGGACTTTAGGTACTGTTTATCAAGCAGACAAAAATTATGAAAAAGCTTTAGAAATTTTGACAATTGCAATTCATCTTGATTCTTCCTATAATCTTGGTTTTCCCTATCGTGACAGAGCAAATTGCAAAAACAACTTGCGTAACGACACAGGGGCGGTTAACGATATGAATGAGGCTATCAAACTAAATCCAGGCGAAAGATATTTTTATGTTGACAGAGGCGATTACTTATTCAACCTTGACAAATTTGATTTGGCTCTTAATGACTATACAAAAGCACTTACAATTTTTGACAAACACACATCTGCAAGACTTGGACGAGCTAAAACTTACATTGAACTCAAAAGATATAAAGAAGCATTTGATGACTATACTCAGCTGACAGACACTTCTGAATATTCGGCGTATGATTTTTATTACAGAGGAATTGCAAAATTTCAAATGAACGACAAAATAAATGCTTGCAAAGACTGGGCGGAAGTTTCAAGTGTGTGTCAAGAAGCTAAGGACTCATTAAACAAGCATTGTGGTAACGAACAAGGCAGCCCGCTAACAAAAGGTTTGCCGCAAGGCTGGCGGACGTAATAACAATCAGCAGTTTTACAACTATCAGCTAATATCGGGCTTGACCGAATTCTATTTGGCTTTTAGTTGTTAACTTCATCATCAGTTTTTCAATCGGCTTCAGTTGCCAGGCTGACAATTATAACAAACCAGTACAGCAGCAAGCCGTCAACGTTGACCACTCCCCTTTTTCTAATTGCATCATTGATCTAATTATATCCAGGCCTTTAATACAAAAAGGCTATGGGCCAGTTTTATCCTTGAGCCACCTGTGTGGGTATCGCATGCCGCTGCCCTCTCCATTTTTCCTACATTCGCCGCCGCTATGATGGCATCCAAAGAAGTATTTCGTCCACAAGTAATTATTTATACCGATGGCAGCAGCCGCGGCAACCCTGGCCCCGGCGGCTATGGTGTGGTGCTCATGGCCGGCACCCTGCGCAAAGAATTGGCCGAAGGCTTCCGACGCACTACCAACAACCGCATGGAACTGCTGGCCGTAATCAAAGGCCTTGAGGCATTGAAAAAACCCAATACCAGAGTGGTAGTGTACAGCGATAGTAAATACGTGGTAGATGCTGTGGAGAAAGGCTGGCTCAACGGATGGCTGCGCAACAACTTTGCCGGTGGCAAAAAAACCCTGATTTGTGGCGGCGTTTTCATGCCATTTACAAACAACATCAGGTTCGTTTTGTATGGGTAAAGGGCCATGCCGATAACCCCTACAACAACCGCTGCGACGAACTTGCTACTTCTGCGGCCGATGGCGGCAATTTATTGGTAGATGAAGAATTTGAAGCCAATAATTAGCGGATACGAAGACGGAGGAATGAACCTTTACTCATACATGCCGGGCATTCCCTCCTTTTCAAATTTCCTTTCTTCCGAATGCCCAAATCCCTAATTTAGCCCTCCGGTCGCCTGCTATTCTTGTTGCCCTGTTCTCCTCCTTTCGGGCAGCTCTACCCTGAATGGCCCTTTTTCCCAAAGACCGGATACGGAAAGGTGGATATTGTTTCACGAAATCCATTGTATGGCTAAAAAAGCTACGACACCACAATTGATGGTGACCTCAGAAATTGGCACATTGCGCCGTTTACTGGTCCATAGTCCCGATAGCGGACTGGGCAAAGTTGTTCCCTCCAAAGCACAAGACTGGCTATTTGAAGACATTGTGCACCTCGACACCATTCGCAGAAAAGAGTACGACTATTACACCAAAGTGCTGCTCTATTTTCTCGACCCCGAAAAGGTAAAAGGCAAGCTCAGCGCCATTGATGCGCCGCAGCGCAAACGCAACTTTTACAAACCCGGGCACAAAGATTTTTTCAAAAGTGACAAGGTGATTGAACTGCAATGGCTGCTGGCCGACATCTTGAACGATCAGAAAACAAAACTTAAACTCGTGGCCTCTGTATGTGCATTGGAAGGCGTGGCCTACGCTACGCAAATGCACATGATGGAACTTGATGCCGATGCGTTAGCTAAGCTGTTCATCAGCGGTACCAGCGACGACAATGAAATGCTCTTCGCTCCCATTCCCAATTTCATTTTCACCAGAGATATTGGCATCGTTATTAACGACTATGTATTGCTGAACAAACCTGCCCGGCAGGCCCGCACCCGTGAAGCACTGCTGGCCAAATACATTTTCTTCAATCATCCATTGTTTGCCGCTTTTCAAAGCAAGATTTTAGAGATACCAGAAAAGCATCATCATTTTCTGAACCCCAAAGAAGGTGGCGAAAAAAAGGTAACACTGGAAGGCGGCGACGTAATGGTGGTAAGCAAAGATCACCTGCTGATTGGCGTAAGCGAACGCACCAGTTGGGAAGCAGCACACCAGGCCATCAACCTGCTGTTTGAAGAAAAAGTGGTGAAGAAAGTAACCGTGGTACGCATTCCTAAAAAGCGGGACTACATGCACATCGACACGGTATTTACGCAGGTAAAAAGAAACGTGTGGGTGATGCTCGGCAACTTTTCTAAAAAGGCAGTGAAACGTTTGGACGAAGACCCCGTAGAACGCATATTGGAAAATGCCCCCAAGAAAGATGAAAAGATTTCGCTGATACAATTTCACCACAAGCAGCTGGGCAAACCTGTGTATTTCGACAACCTCGAAGCCTTGCTGGAAGACATCAGCAAAAACGATTTGGGCTGCAAGGAAAAAGTAAAATTCATCTACAGCGGCAACAATGAATTTCCGTACGATGCCCGAGAGCAATGGACGGATAGCTGCAACCTGCTGGCCATAAAAGAAGGTGTGGTGCTGGGCTACGACCGCAACGACAAAACCGTGGACGCCTTTAAGCATGCGGGTTTCAACGTGGTGCATGTAGCCGATTTGCTGCAAGATTTTGAAGCCGGCAAAACCAGCCCCGAACAACTGAAAGACACATTCATCTTAATGCCTTCGGCAGAACTCAGCCGTGCCCGTGGAGGTTTCCATTGCATGAGCATGCCGTTATTGAGGGATGAGATTGATTAAAATTGTTTGTTGTTTTTGGTTTGTGGTTTGTGAATTGGGGTTTGTTGTTTGTGGTTTTTCGTTTGTGGTTCGCATGTTCAATCATCTCCATTTTCTGTAGCTGATTTTTTGTGCAAGCATTGTATACTACATGAACATCCTACATGTTAAATCAGCAAGCACCACTTACTGAACCAAAAACGAATAATCCCAAACTAAAAATTGTATTAGATGCAAACAACCAATCATTTACTGATGATACGACCGGTGCGTTTTGGTTTCAATGCCGAAACGGCCGTCAACAATGCATTTCAAGTGGCGGATGCAGACCAGCAACTTGTACAACAGCAAGCCATTGCAGAGTTTGATGCTTTTGTAGAAAAACTGCGCCATGCCGGTGTGGATGTAACGGTAGTGCAAGACACCGAAACACCTCATACACCCGATTCTATCTTTCCCAATAACTGGGTGTCTTTTCATGATGATGGCACTGTAGTGCTCTACCCTATGTTTGCCGAAAACAGAAGACAGGAAAGAAAGCCACATGTACTGGAAACTGTTGCAACAAAATTCAATGTTACTAAGCAAATAGACATCACAGGTTATGAAGCACAGCAACTGTTTTTAGAAGGTACAGGCAGCATGGTACTCGACAGGGAAAACCGCATTGCGTATGCCTGCCTCGCCCCCCGCACCGACCGTGGCGTGTTGCAAGATTTTTGCGACAGGCTGCAATACAAGCCCGTTGTTTTTACTGCCGTAGACCAACATCATCAACCCATATATCACACCAATGTGATGATGTGTGTGGCCGACAAATATGTAGTCATTTGCCTTGATAGCATTACAAACCACCTCGAACAAAACGAAGTGGTGAAAACCATTGAAGCATCTGGCAAAAAAGTCATCCCCATCAGCTGGGAGCAGATGAATCATTTTGCCGGCAACATGTTGCAGGTGCACAATGCAGCGGGTGAGAAAATACTAGTGATGTCGTCACAAGCACATGAAGCATTAACCGAAGCACAACGCCAACAGTTGGAAAGCTACAACCGCATACTGCATTCTTCTTTACAAACCATTGAAACCAACGGTGGTGGTAGTGCCCGCTGCATGATGGCAGAAGTGCATTTGCCACTGTTATAATTTTTAAAACAGTAATGGTAAAACCTGCGAAAGCGAACGGGGTGCATAACCCAGTTTGCTTTTTGCTTTTGCAATGTGCAAGGTGCTGCGAATGGGTCTTCTTGCTGGTTCAGCGAACTCTGCTCTGGTAACGGGTTGCACCAGTTGCGCATCAAATGCGCCATGTGCTGCTACCAGCTGTGCAATGTCAAATGGCGTGAAGGTTTCTTCACCACACAAGTGATACACACCCGTAGCTTTTTGTTCAATGATGCTTACGATTCCTTCCGTTAAATCCGCAACATAAGTGGCTGTACGATATTGATCGGTAAACACACGTATCGTTTTTCCTTCCTGCAAATTGCGCCACACCCACTGCGGAAAAGTGGGATTCAACCCTGGTAGTTGCGGGCCATACACCAGCACCGTTCTTACAATACTCCAAAGCAAGCCGGAGTTTTTCACCAAGCCTTCTGCCAGCACTTTTGATTGGCCATAATAGTTGACAGCATTGTACGCATCGTCTTCAGTAAAGGGCCCGTTGTCGCCAAACACAAAGTCGGTGCTCATGAAAAGCAGGCGGCAGTTGATAGCAGTACATGCATCAATTACATGCTGCGTAGCCTGCACATTTACCGCATAGCAAAGCGTTTGTTGCTCTTCGCAATCGTTGGGCTTGCTCATGGCGGCACTATGGATGACGATGTCTGGTTGAAAAGCAGTAACCACATCGAGCACAGCTACGGGATTCAGCAAATCAAGCGGCAGGTATTGCACTGGCGCTGGTAAATGTTCGGGGCGAATTGCAGCACGACCTGTACCTGCAACAACAAACTCATTTTGTTGCAACAACCGGTTGACCAAATGCCTGCCTACAAAACCTGAAACGCCTGTAATGAGAATACGCATGCCCGACAATTATTTCGTTTTTTCTTCTGTGATTTCTACGGTGTGTATGTCTTTGATTTTGTGCAGCACGGCATCCAGGCGGTTGAGCGGAATACCTGCATGCACATCGCAAAACAAAGATTGTTCTACGTTATGAATGCTGCAACCTACCTGTTTCAAAATCGTCATAACATCGTTGAGCAAATCGTAAGTACAATGAATGCGGTAGTTTTTTTCGACGGCTTTTTCTACTTCGGGCGTTACCTGCAACGCCAGTGCTGCCGCGGTTTTGTACGCATTAATGAGACCGGGAACGCCCAACAACGTGCCGCCAAAATATCGAACCACTACAATCATTACATTGGTCAATCCTTTACTGTCTATCTGGCCCAATATGGGGCGGCCTGCAGAGCCGGATGGTTCACCATCGTCACTTACCCGAAACAGCAAATTGTCTAAGCCAATGCGGTATGCAAAGCAATGATGCACAGCCTTGGGATGTTCTTTTTTTAGCGCCGCCAACTTGGCTTTGAAATCATCTACCGATTCTATGGGATAGGCATAAGCCAGAAAACGGCTACCCCTGTCTTTAAACTCTGCGAAGCCTTCTTTGGCAATTGTTTTGTAGTAAAAGTTCATGCTTGTTTGCTGTTCCTGTTTTTGCGTATCTCCAATAAAAGCTATGCTGTTGTATGTCGGTAGAAAATCTGAATGCTGTCCTTCTCTTGTTGAAATGACGCATCAGTTCGGGTTGCATTCTTCAGTGTTGGCGCCGCCACTCCATGGCCCAGCAGCAATGCAGTATTCGTGATGATGCGGGCCTCATCCCACAATTGTGCATCTATCAATGATTGCAACAATTGCCGGCCACCTTCTACCAATACACTTTGTATGCCGCGGCTATGCAATGCCTGCAATAGCTGTCGCAAAAAATGATGGTCATCTTTCAACTGAATCCATTCCTTGTTGCCTTGCACTTTTTGCAACAGACAATTGACAATGAATGTGGGCTGCTCATCTTTCAGTAAGTGATGCGTGGCAGGAATGCGCAGTTGTTTGTCTATCACTACCCGCAGCGGCGAAGGCCCGAACCAGTAGCGATTATTGAGTTTTGGATTATCGATGATGGCTGTGTTGGTGCCCACCATAATAGCTGCTTCCTCGCTACGCCAGCGATGCACCAGACGGTTGCTGATGGCATTAGAAATAGCAACTTGCTTTTCTGTTTCACCAATGTATCCGTCGGCAGATTGAGCCCATTTCAATAGGATGTATGGCCGCTGCTGCTGGTGATACGTAAAGAAACGACGATTGAGTTGCAACGCTTCTTTTTCCAACACACCCAATGTAACATCAATGCCAGCTGCTTGCAGTTTCGTTATGCCTTTGCCATCTACTGCTGCATAACTATCGCGGCAGGCAATCACTACCCGCTTTACTTTTTCGGTAATGAGCCGATCGGCGCAGGGTGGTGTTTTACCGAAATGAGCACAGGGTTCCAGGCTTACGTACATGGTACTTTCTGCAATCAATTGTTGGTCTTGCGGCTGCACCGATGCCAGACAATTCACTTCGGCATGTGGCTGCCCGTATTGCTGGTGATACCCTTCGCCAATGATGCGACCATCATGCACCAGCACGGCGCCCACCAAAGGGTTGGGTGCAACATGGCCCGCTCCTAAAGCGGCCAGTTGCAAGCAGCGCTGCATGTATTGTTCGTCGATGGTCATAAAGGCGCAAAGGTAAAGAGTAACCGATTGGTGTTTTTGGTTTTTGGTTGAGGTTTACCTAATAAGCCATAAGCGAATTTCTTTATGATGATTGCGTTGGAGTTTTTTTCGCACAGAGCTTTGGAGGCCTCAGAGATAATTGCCTTCGGCAATAATGGCGTTCTGCGTTCTGCCTTCAGCCTTTTGCTTTTGGCCTTCTGCTTTATGCTTTCTTTGCAGCATGACCATTCATCAAGCAGAGCATCAATTGTGCAGCTCACTGGAAAAGATATACGACAGTGTGGAAGCCCGTGCCATTACCCAAATGGCCATGGAGCACCTGACCGGCATGCGCAGCAGCGAACGCCGTTTGCAAGCAACCGCTACCTTAAGCAGCGAAAAGGAACAGCAATGGCAAACCATGCAAACTGCTTTGCTGGAGCATCAACCCATACAATATGTAACGGGCAAAGCATGGTTTTACAATATGGAGTTGATGGTAAATAACGCCGTGCTCATACCCCGCCCCGAAACGGAAGAACTGGTGCAATGGATACTGGAAGAAGAACAACCCAAGCGAACCCAAGCCAGCATTTTGGATATTGGCACCGGTAGTGGTTGCATTCCCATTGCGCTGAAGAAGAACTGGCCTGCTGCAAATGTTTTTGGCTTGGATGTGAGTGCTAATGCATTGGCCATAGCACAGCAAAATGCCAGCACGCAGCAAACACCCGTACAGTGGCTGCAAGCCAGCATACTGGAACCTGCACAATGGCCGGCGCAGGTATTCGACATCATTGTTTCGAACCCGCCATACATACCGCAACAGGAAAGTGAGCAGCTCGATAAAAACGTAACCGATTGGGAGCCACACCTGGCTTTGTTTGTACCGGATAACAATCCATTGTTGTTTTACAACGCCATTGCTGATTTTGCCAAAACGCACTTACAACCCAGCGGCAGTTTGTATTTCGAGTGCCATCAGCATTATGTGAAGCAAGTGCTGAAAGCCTTGCAGGAAAAGGGCTTTACGGCCGTGCAGAAAACAGACATGTTTGGGAATGAACGAATGGTGAAAGCGAAACCCTCACCCCCGCCTCTCCCTACAGGGAGAGGAGCTTAAGAAGCGTCATTTTTGTAGCTGATTAATGTACTTCCGCTGAAGGGCTCCGGGATGGAAGCGGTACCCCACAGCCACGCCTTAGCGGGGCGAGGAGTACAAGCGTACAGCCCGAACAATTGCTGATGGGAGATTTGTAGATGACAGCCCCCTGGCCCCCAGAGGGGGAATATTTGCTTTTGTTGTTTTAATGCTACTGGCAGACTTCCGGTCTTTCGGACTTCGGACTTTCCGTCTAACAACATTCCGACTAACAACCCACCCCGCCCTAAAGGGCACCCCCCGCTTGTGGCGGGGCAGGCTCTCCAAGGAGGGGAGAAACTCCGCACTATCGGACTTTCGGACAGCACGACTTTCTCTTCTCCCGTCTCCGGACTTCGGACTTTCTGACTTTCCGTCTTTCGGACTTTCGGTCTTTCAGACTTTCCGACTTCTCCCCGACTCCCGACTAAAAACTATCTTCGCGGCTCTTCAAATCAAACTATGGATTTACAACAACTCACGGCTATTTCTCCTGTAGATGGCCGCTATCGCCGGCAGGTGAGCCAGCTGGATGAATATTTTAGCGAATACGCCCTCATTAAATACCGGGTGCTGGTAGAAATGGAATACTTTTTTCTGCTGGCAGACAAGAAGTTTTTTAAGCTAAGTGCCAAGGCCCGTGCTACCCTGCGCAAAGTGCTGGAAGACTTCAGCCTGGAAGATGCGCAAGCCATTAAAGAGATTGAAAAAACAACCAACCACGATGTAAAAGCCGTGGAATACTTCATCAAACAAAAGCTGGAAACCACCGATGCCGGTGCCGAAGCAAAAGAGTTTGTACACTTTGGCCTCACCAGTCAGGATGTGAACAATACAGCTATTCCGTTGCTCTGGAAGAATGCGATGGAATATGAGTTTTTGCCCGCCATCATTAACCTGCAAACCAAACTGCATGAGTTGGCCAATACCTGGAAAAACATTCCGCTGCTGGCCCGCACCCATGGCCAACCGGCCAGCCCTACCCGGCTGGGCAAGGAAATCATGGTGTTTGTAGAACGCATCGACAATCAGGTGCAGCTGTTTAGTTACATTCCTTATGCAGCCAAGTTTGGCGGTGCTACGGGCAATTTTAATGCGCATCATATTGCGTATCCAAAAACAGATTGGGTAGCGTTTGCCAACCATTTTGTAGATGAAGTGCTGGGCCTGCAACGCATGCAGTTTACCACCCAAATTGAACACTACGATAGTTTGGCGGCTCACTTCGATGCCATCAAACGCATCAACAATATCTTGATTGATTTGTGCCGTGATATCTGGACGTATATCAGCATGGATTACTTCAAACAAAAAACCAAGAAGGGTGAAGTGGGCAGCAGCGCCATGCCGCACAAAGTGAACCCCATTGATTTTGAAAATGCAGAAGGCAACCTCGGCATTGCCAACAGTTTGCTGGAGCACCTGAGTGCCAAACTGCCCATCAGCCGCCTGCAACGCGACCTTACAGACAGCACCGTGCTGCGCAATATTGGTGTGCCGGTATCGCATACCATGATTGCCCTTTCGGCCATCAACAAAGGCCTGGAAAAACTGGTGCTGAATGAAAAGAAAATGCAGGAAGACCTGGAAAATAACTGGGCGGTGGTGGCAGAAGCCATTCAAACCGTGCTGCGCCGCGAAAACTATCCCAACCCCTACGAGGCGCTGAAAGAACTGACCCGTGGCGCCGCTGGTATTAATAAGCAAAGCATGCACCAATTTATCGACTCGCTGAAAGTGAGTGCCACACTGAAAAAAGAACTGAAGAAAATAACACCGCAGAATTATACGGGCATTGTACCGGAGATGTGATAGAAGGCTGAAAGCGAAAGGCTTAAGGCGAAAGGTTAAAAGTGAAACGCAGCGGATGAATCATCTGCTGCGTTTTTTTGTGGGCAATTATTGAAACATCAACACAGTTGTATTATAATTCACCACTACTATAAGCACCCGTATACACATCACTGAAAAACATCCGTTCGATGTTGTAAAATCAGTTCTTGAGAGCAGTTTTAGTCCTAATTTCCCTCCCGAAAAATCGGACCTATTTTCTCTTCTTGACACCTACTTATGAAACAATTCTATGCTGCTGTTTGCAGCTTGCTGTTGCTCACCGCAACCACGTTTTCTGTATTTGGCCAAATGGCACCCGCACCCGACGATGAAGGCCTTGCACAACTCGGGCAACTCAAAAAAATCAGTAAGAAAGCTGACATCGCGGCTTTTCGTATTGTAAAGACCATCCGCTTTGAACCAGGCAAAGGATTGGACAAAGCTCCGGTAGCCATGGCCATTGAAGATGGACGTATAGAACTGACGGCGATGGAAAAGCAAGCCAAAATGGGTCACCTGATTGGTTACAATCAATTTGTAAAACTGGACAAGTTTGCTATGGGGGCATTGCGTGGCGATAAACTGCAACAAATACGCATACAACCAGCCCGCATACCGCTTACTGATGATGGCATTTTTCTCGACGACACTTATGGTGCCTTTTTGGGTGTAGAGGGTGCTCAACCTGGTTCACGTATTGCTTTTGAATACAGTTCTTTTTTTACAGACACCAAGTATATGTCGCGGTATTTCTTTCACAGTTTTTATCCGCAAAAAACTCACCTTATTGAGTTTGTGGTACCCGACTGGATCAAGATTGATATCAAGGAAATGAACTTCGCCGGATATGATATCAAGAAAACAGTGAAGAAGGGAAATGGTAACGTTACCTACAGTTACGAAGCCATTAACCTGAAAGAAGTGAAATCAGAACCCAACTCACTGGCACGCCCCTACTACCTGCCGCACATTATTGTTACTACGTTATCGTACGAAATCAATAAGATTCCATACAGTGGATTTGCCAGTGTAGGCGACTTGTACAAATGGTACAAGAAACTGTATGATAAAGCCAGCAACGACAATGCAGATTTAAAAACTCTGGTGCCCGGCATCATTGCCGGCAAAAACAGTGATGAAGAAAAAATAAAAGCCATTTACTACTGGGTACAAGACAATATTCGCTACATCGCTTACGAAGAAGGCTACGCAGGGTTTGTGCCAGAAACGGTACAAACGGTTTTCAAAAACAAATACGGCGATTGTAAAGGCATGGCCAATTTGGTAACAGAAATGCTGAAGCTGGCCGGCTTTGATGCACACTTTGCCTGGGTAGGCACCCGCGACATTCCGTACGACCACAATGAGGTGCACAGCATGTGTGTAGACAACCACGCTATTTGTGTGCTCTACCACAAAGGCCAAACCTATTTTATAGATGGTACTGAAAAATATGCGCCGCTGGGCAGAGATGCATTTCGCATACAAGGCAAAACCGTACTGGTAGAACAGGGAGAAAATTTTAAGGTAGAAAAAGTACCCGTAGCCAAACCTGAAGCCAACCTGATGCTTACCAAAGCCAATCTGAGCCTGCAAGACAATGTAATTAAGGGTCGGGTAAAAGTGGTATTCTCCGGCGAGGCCCGTAATTATTTTCACAACCTGTACAACAGTATACCAGCCAATAAAAAACAGGACTTCTTGAAAAGTCTGGTAGAAATGGGCGACAACAACATTGAAGCCAGCAATGTAAAGTCAAGTGATTTCAAAAACCGGGATATCGACATCAGCATTGAAGGCGATGTAGAAGTAAGCAATGGCGTAACCAGTGCCGGCAAACAAAAATATTTGGGCATCGATTTTGTGCCCACTTCTTTGAGCGGCGTATTACCGAAAGACGACCGCCAATCGCCTTTCGATTTGGACTATGTGGTGTGGGCCAAAGATGAAATCAGCCTGACGCTGCCTGCTGGCGCAGTAGTAAATGCCAAACCAGCCGACACCAAATTCAACTTTAAACAAAACACTTTTGCGGCCAGCTACACACTGCAACAAAATACACTGTTGTTGCAAAAAGATTTCATCATCAACACTCCGGTAATTTATCCCAGCGACTTTACAGACTGGAAAACCTACATCAATAAAATAAAAGAGTTTAACCGCAACAAAATCAGCGTTACGGTTCAATAATCTGGTTTCTCTCTTACAATCTACATTCTATGCGTATTCATTTTACAGGCATATTATTACTACTCATACTGGTCTGCAGCCATAGCAACGCACAACGTATTTCAGCCAAAGCATTGGAAGCTCATGACAAAAGACTTCAGGAGCATCCGCTCCTGAAGGATGATGCTGACTTTACCAGCCAGACAAGTACTGCATGGCCCAACGAAAGTGCGGTATTGCTGTCGCACAAAACCAGTTTTGATTTTGACAAAAAGGTGCTTCCAGCAGGTCTGTAATTTCAAGAAACCTTTGGGGAGCCATTTTTGCCATTCCAACTTTGGGCACTTCCCTGCTGCTGGCCAACAGCTATCATGAAAACAGCATAGTAGTAGAAGAGAATGAACGCCGGCGCATTTTGATGCAAGACAAATATGCCGTTGATCAATTCAGTGTGGTGTATTTCCGGTTCAACAATCTGGATTTGTTTGCAGCAAGAATCATCAAAAAAGATGGCAGCACCGAAGAGGTTTCACTGAAAGATGCTGCCCGTGTGAGCAACATCAAAGAAGTGCCCGCCGACTTTACAGGATATACCGATTACAAAGCAAGTGCCAGCTATCAACCCATTTATTTTAAAGTAGCCATTCCCAATATGGAAGTGGGCGATGTATTAGAGTATGAATTTTTTCATACGAATACGCAGGTGTATTTCGGTCAGGTAAATTACAAAGAGTTTGACCCTGTGTACTACTTGTGTAACCGTAGTATGCCTGTAGAAAAACAGGTGATTGAAATCAGCACCGACAACAAAAATTTTGTTGGCTACCGTGCCATGCGAGGTGCAGGTCAATTTGAAGCCAAAGACAACGGCGATAAAAAAACTTACCGCTGGGTAGACCAACACAGAGATAAGTTGAAAGACACCCGCTACCTGAATGAATATGTAGAATTACCCGCTATTAAGTTTCAGGTGATTTATGCCAGCAACCGCAAGCAAGATTTTATCTGGTTTAAAAACCAAGATGAACTGAACCGCCCTGTAACCAAAGAAGAACTGACAGAAAAAGTAAAACTGTTTTGGTATGAAATGGACGGGCTCAACAACATGTCGCTGTACACAGAAGGCATTAGCAAAAGCCCTGGCACACTCATCAAAAACATGTACAACCGCATGAAAGAAAATGGAAGTGCGGAAGCCAAGGAAGAAGATTATGTACGCAACGTGTATTATATGATTCGTAGCTACACCCTGCGTAGCGGTTGGCACGACTTTGTATTTGCGCAAATCATGAGCGGCATGATGGCTAAACGCAACATTGCTCACGACATAGTAGTCACCACCTCTAACAACAGAACAAACATTCAAGACCTCGCATTCAACCGCGAAATCATTTGGGGCATTCGCTTCAACAACAAATATTATTTCAATCCCAACGACCACCTCAACCCCGGTGAAATTCCCTCCTACCTTGCTGGCAATGAATGCCTGACTTTTCCTGCTGCCGACAGTAAATCGAAGGCAGCAGTAAAATACGATATTGTACCCGGTGGCGACACCAGCACCAATAAGTTTGCTTACCAACTGAAAGTAACACTTGACACCAGTCTTACTGCTTTCAATATTCAAAAAGAAGTAGAAATAACCGGTGCCTGCAAAGAAGGAAGCATTGATGAAATATTAGCTGGCACAGCATTCTTAGAAACGGATGTAAAAAACTATGGTGGTAGCAGTATGTGGGATTATGAGCCCAAAAACCAACAAGAAAAATTACAGGAAGAATGGGCAGCACAAAAGAAAGAATGGAAAGAAGAAAAGCCGAAGCAAATGCAGGCCCTTGCCGAAAGTGAGTATAGCAGAGAAGTAAAAAAATACGACCAGTTTAGATTGCTGCAGGATGGACGAGCTTTCAAAAAAATGCCGCTCAAATATTCGGAGCAGTTTTCGCTGGACGAAACCGTAGCCAAGGCCGGCGATGACCTGATTGTAGATTTGCCGCTGCTGATTGGTACACAAACTCAGTTGAAAAAAGAGGAACGTACCCGCATGGCACCCATCAATTTTGGACTGCCCCGCACCCTCAGCTGGACGATCACTCTTGCCATACCTGTCGGCTATACACTGGCCGATACCGACAACCTGAACCAGCAAGTCAGCAATGAAACAGGTAGTTTTATCAGCAAGGCTACAATAGCAGGCAACCTGCTTACCATTGAGGTAAGCAAGCAGTACAAAGGCAAGTTTTTTGAACTGTCACAATGGAGCAATGCCATGCAATTCATCGACGCCGCCTACAACTTCTCTCAATCAAAAATCATTTTGAAAAAGCAGTAAGCTTTACAAAATAAAAAACGCAGCCGGGTGTGCTGCGTTTTTTTTATGCAATGCTGAAAGAATAATTACATTATTAGTAATTGATGTTTTACTACAATATATTCTTTGCGCCTCCGTGCCTTTGCGATGAAAACAAAAAAGCCCCAAACGGGGCTTTTGCTATTTGTGTACTTCACTGGTAAAGTGAAACTCAATATCGGGGTTGTTGGTGCGTTCCGTATTAAGGAACCACTCGCTTTGGGCCAGATAAACCAAGTGCCCGTCTTTGTCTTCGGCAATGTTGGCCATTTTGAAGCGGGTGAAATCGTCGAGTTTTTTCTCGATCCTTACTGGTAATCCAGCAGGCTTTGTAAAACGGTAAGGTGTTGAATTGTACACTCGCACCATATTCTTGCAGCAAGCGGTATTGAATCACTTCAAACTGCAGTTCGCCAACGCAACCAATAATTTTTTTGTTGCCGCCATGCTGGGTAAACAATTGCGCCACGCCTTCGTCGGTCAGCTGCAGCAAGCCTTTTTCCAGCTGCTTTGTTTTCATCGGATCCTTGTTCACCACTTCTTTAAATATCTCTGGCGAAAAAGTAGGAATGCCTGTGTAAAAGAAGTTTTCGCCTTCGGTGAGGGTGTCTCCTATTTTGAAGTTGCCGGTATCAAACAAACCCACAATATCGCCGGGGTACGCATCTTCCACCACATCTTTACTGCGGGCCAAAAAGGTATAGGGGTTGCTGAAGCGAATGTCTTTATCGAGGCGAACGTGGTGGTAATATTTGTTCCGTTCGAAGCGGCCGCTACAAATACGGAAGAAGGCAATGCGGTCGCGGTGCTTGGGGTCGAGGTTGGCATGAATTTTAAACACGAAGCCACTCATCTTGTCTTCCTGCACATTTACGCTTCTTGTATTGGTGTTGCGGTTGCGGGGCGTTGGTGCAATGTTGATGAATGTATCAAGCAATTCTTTCACGCCAAAGTTGTTGACGGCCGAGCCAAAGAACACCGGTGCCTTATCGCCGCTCAGGTATTCGTCAACATTCAGTTCGCCATACACACCATCAATCAGTTCCACATCTTCCCGCAACGTAGCAGCGTCTTTGTCACCTACTTTTTCATCGAGCACCGCACTACTCAGGTCACTGATTTCTACAATGTCTTCATCATCCGTTTGTTTGGTACCCGCGGTAAATAGCACCAGTCCTTTTTGAGTGAGGTCGTACACTCCTTTAAAATCCTTGCCGCTGTTGATGGGCCAGGTCATGGGGTGCAGCTGAATCTTCAATTCGTTTTCAATTTCCTCCAGCAGGTCGTAGCGGTTTTTACCGTCGCGGTCCATTTTGTTTACAAACACCATCACCGGCGTTTTCCGCATGCTGATGACTTCCATCAAACGGCGGGTTTGATCTTCCACACCATTCACACTATCAATCACCAGTATTACACTGTCCACTGCGGTAAGCGTTCGGTAAGTATCTTCGGCAAAGTCTTTGTGGCCCGGCGTATCCAGGAGGTTGATGAGGGTGTTTTTGTATTCAAACGTCATCACCGATGTAGCCACCGAGATACCCCGCTGCCGCTCAATTTCCATGAAATCGCTGGTGGCGTGTTTCTTGATTTTGTTGCTTTTTACGGCACCGGCGGTTTGAATGGCACCACCAAACAACAGGAGTTTTTCGGTGAGGGTAGTCTTACCCGCATCGGGGTGACTGATGATCGCAAATGTTTTGCGCTTTTCTATTTCGGCTGCGTATTTCATAATCAAAAGGCCGGCAAAAGTACGGAAAACGCTGTAGGCACAGGGCCGAAAGACAACGATAGACTCACAAGCAGGCTCACATTTGCACCAAACTCTTGGGCGTTGATACATACATGATGTAAAAAGAAAGATTTTTTGAATACGCATTTCCCAACCTTCTTTTCCAAAAAATGTTGTTGATACGTGGCAAGTGCATTGAGCATTTCACTTTAAGCCTGCAGCTTTACGCCTTCAGCCTTTTATTACCTTCGCAGCTATGGCATACGCATCGTTAGAAGCATGTTTGATTGACCTCGAAAAAAATGGTCATCTCATTAGAATTAAAGAAGAAGTAGACCCGCATTTGGAAATGGCCGCCATTCACCTGCGGGTGTATGATGCGCAGGGCCCGGCGCTGTTGTTCGAAAATGTAAAAGGCTCGAAATACAGGGCGGCCTCCAATATTTTCGGTACCGTCGACCGCAGCAAATTCATTTTCCGCGATACCCTGGCGCAGGTGCAGCAAATGGTGCAGTTGAAAAACGATCCCATGAAGGCGCTAAAATCGCCGCTTAAAAATGTGGGTACCGGCCTCGCTGCCATTAAAGCTTTGCCGCTCAAAAATCCGTTGAGCAAACCTGTGCTGGCAGATGAAATCCGCATCAGCGATTTGCCGCTCATTCAACACTGGCCCATGGATGGCGGCGCTTTTGTAACCCTGCCGCAGGTGTACACCGAAGACATTGACCAGCCCGGCATTATGAAAGCCAACCTGGGCATGTACCGCATTCAGCTCAGCGGCAATGAGTATGAAATGGACAAAGAAATTGGGCTGCACTACCAGTTGCACCGCGGCATTGGCGTACACCAAACCAAGGCCAACCGCAAAGGTCAACCGCTTAAAGTAAGTTGCTTTGTGGGTGGCCCGCCATCGCATACCGTGTCGGCAGTAATGCCGCTGCCCGAGGGCCTGAGCGAAATGACTTTTGCAGGCATCCTCGGCGGCCGTCGTTTCCGCTACACATACCGCGATGGTTTTGCCATCAGCACCGATGCTGATTTTGTGATTACCGGCGAAGTATATCCCGGTGACAACAAACCCGAAGGTCCTTTTGGCGATCATCTCGGATACTACAGCCTCACCCATCCGTTTCCACTGATGCGGGTGCACAAGGTGTATGCCAAAAAGAACGCCATCTGGCCGTTTACCGTAGTGGGCCGTCCGCCACAGGAAGACACCAGCTTTGGTCAACTCATTCATGAAATGACGGGCGACGCTATCCCCAACGAAATACCTGGCGTAAAAGAAGTGCATGCCGTGGATGCTGCTGGTGTACACCCGTTGCTGCTGGCTATCGGCAGCGAAAGGTACACGCCATACATGCCTGCTAAACAACCGGCAGAATTGCTCACCATAGCCAACCATATTTTAGGTACTGGTCAATTGAGTTTGGCCAAATTCTTGTTCATCACGGCAGATGATACCAACCAACTGCATACACACAACGTGCAGGCGTTTATGCAGTACCTGCTCGAACGCATCGACCTTACAAGAGATGTGCATTTTTACACCAACACCACCATCGATACCCTCGACTACAGCGGCACGGGCATCAACAGTGGCAGTAAAGTAGTACTGGCCGCCTATGGCGAAAAACTGCGGGAGTTGGCCACCGAAGTGCCTGCTGAACTGAAAGACTTACAAGGATTTGTCAACCCACAAGTTTGCATGCCGGGTGTAGTGGCATTGCAAGCAAATGCATTTACCACTTATGAAAATGCTGCGAAAGAAATAGCAGCATTGAATGCACAGCTGGAGCCACAACTACAAACAGCAAACAACAAACTACAAACAGTACAAATCATTGTTATTGCCGACGATTCCAGCTTTACAGCTGCTACCCTCAACAACTATTTGTGGGTAACCTACACCCGCTGCAACCCCAGCCACGATATGCATGGCATTGGTGCAATTACCGAGCACAAACACTGGGGCTGCCGCGGTCCGCTGATAATTGATGCCCGCATTAAACCGCACCATGCACCCGCATTAGTAAAAGATCCTGCGGTAGAAAAACGCATCGATCAACTGTTTGCCAAGGGTGGCAGTTTGCATGGAGTAGCATAATCGTTTTCTAATAAATAATAAAGCCTGTACCAACTGAGTACAGGCTTTATTTGTATTCAGCAATCTGCAGTCGTTATTACTTACCCATAACGTTTGTTTTCAGGTCTTTGGCAGAGCGGCGGTTGAAATAAATACCAAAGCCCAACCGTAGGTTGAAGCCTCCGTTGCCATCTACATTTTTAAATTTGCTGTAGCTATAGCCACTTACGCCTTCTACCGCTACTGTTTCATTTACAAATGCTGCAAAACCCAATCCGATAAGAAAGCGGGTGCCATTCGTTTTTATTTCGCTGGCCGTGCTCGACTGTTTGGTTTTGGAACTCAAAAAATCAAATTCACCTACCAGGAAAGGCTTGGTACTGGTATTGCCGAAATAATAGCGGGCAAAGGGGCCGATGCCAAATTCGGTACTCTTGACACTACCCAGTTTTTGCGTATTAAAGGTGAGGGTGCCACCCAGTAAAAAGTTATCTGCTGCAAATACACCAACTGTCGGGTTAAGTGAAAACTGGCTGTTGCCACTTCCTGTTTGCAGTGAAAAGCCACCGCCTACCAGTACTGAGTTTTTTTCTGTTTGAGCTTGTGTAAGCGTGGCTGCCAGCAGCATGCCTGCGAGTAAGATTTTTTCATAAACAAAGATTAAGGTGTAGTAAATGTACTTAAAGCCGCTGTACTTCATACAACGGATGAAACAGGTAAATGCGGTTGCCATTCATTTCGTGGCAGCGAATGCGTTTGCGCAGCTGCTCACCTCTGATGAAAGCCCGGCCATCATTGAGCAAAAAAGCGCCGCCTTCTTCAATTTCTTCAACAGTAGCAATGCCGGGCCTTGGCGGATCGTATTTGCGCAGCACCCGTTGCAAGCCATCTTCTGCACTGCTGCTGGCTGCGGGGTTGCCCAGCATCAATGTAAGTTCGTGAGCTACATCGGCCGGAAAAATATTGGCCGCCAAAAAATTACTGAGCAATTGGCTGTAGGTGTATTTCCACTCCTTGCCATGCGGCGGTATGCGGTGGCCAAACCGCTGGTAGGCCAGCAAATGTGCCAGCTCATGTATGAGCGTTATCAGAAAGGCATGTACGTTAAGATTGCCATTGACCGTAATGCGGTGGTTGTTGTTGCGGTGAGCATGCCGAAAATCGCCGAGCTTGGTTTGCCGCTCTTTGGTAATGACCAAATGCACTTTGTGCTCCAGTATCAGCGGCATTACCAAATCAAAACTACCCGTGGGCAGGTATTGCTTCAGTGCTTCAAAAGGATGCTGACGGGCGGCCATGTACCGTAATAGTGTGGGCTTGCTTAGTGATGTTTTTTCTTCTTGTGCTTGTGTGCCTGATGTGCATCTGGCGCCGGATGAGCAGGCTTACGTACCACCTACGATGTACCCAAAAAGTTGTACAACAAGTAAATAACCATGCAGATAAAAACAGCCGGCTTATTCACTTCTTTGGCAAAATAGAAATACACCATGGCCAGCACCAGCAAGGCAAAAAATTTGAGGATAAAACCAGTGTACACCTGTCGCACAAAGCCGTAGCTTTTTTCGCTTTTCATAGCAGCAGCATACATTAGATGCGCCAACAGGGTGATGGCAAAAATAACCGCGTTGCCTATGAGCAAAACAGTCGTATCAACATGTTTCGCTTCCAGCGCAGACTTTCCAATAAAAATACCAAGAGTGATTACCACAAAAGCAATAACGAGGGGAAGCAATTTCTTTTTCATAAATATCATGTCAGCGTTTACGTTTCTTGTTGTTGGGGTTAGTGTCTTTGATAAGCTGCCACAATATGCCTACCAACAGCAATACCGGAATGCTGAGTGCAAAGATGGGGAAACCCATGGCTGTTTTACCATCGAGCCACATACCCAGCCAAACACCAAGACCAAGGGTAGCCAGCATTTGACCCGCCATGCCGGCGTAGCGCATCCAATTGTTGTTGGGAGATGGTGAAGAATCAGTCGGCATCGTCCGTAACCAGCACGGGTTGTTTTTTGGTTTTTTTCAAGGCTATGCTATCGGCGCCGGTTTTGGGGCCCATGTGGCATTTACCGTTGAAGGTTACGCCGGCTTCCATTTGCAACAGGTTGGCTTGTATATCGCCATGCACCACGGCCGACTTACGCAAAATGAGGCTTTCGGCCACTACAATATCGCCGAACAAATGGCCGCTGATATCGGCATTGCCGCAGCTAATGGCACCGCTTACTTTGCCCGACTGGCCTATCACCACTTTGCTATCGCATTGAATGTTGCCTTCAATCTGGCCATCAATGCGTAAGTGATTGGCACATTCAAAATCGCCGATGGCCTTGGTGCCGGCGGCTACAATAGTGGTGGCATCGCTGCCGGGCTGTGCATCGCCCACTTGTTTTTTTGAAACATCATTCCTCCGTTGGTTGAGTCATCAATCGGTTATTTCTTCGGTGGGTGGCAGGTTTTTGAGCAGGCTGGTATCCAGCGGCACCGTGGTGGGTGTGGTTCCCTGCAGCACATTTTGCAGGTTTTGCAGGTACTGCTGTTGCTGGCCCATGGCCTTTTCCAAACTGTCGGTACGCATTTTTAGCTGCCGCAGCTCCTGCAGCGAACTTTGCTTGCCATAACCGGGAATGAGAAAGCGGAGGTTGGTGAATGAGATGAGTGCAATGGTTAGCCCGACGAGTACAACAAATATCGTACTCATGAGGATATAAACGCTCAGCCGGGTAAGTTTGAAGGTGATCACTTCTTCAAACGTATCATCGTTCATAACCACCAACCGGTAGCGGTTGCGCAGCCGTTTGGCTACGGGCTTGTTTCGCAATGTTTCCATGGCTTTGTACGTTTATACATTTACTACCTGCAAATATTAAGCAGCAATCATGAGCATGCCAATTTTTCCTTTCAACAAAAGCCTTTGTTGCACGGCAATGCCGCAGTGGCCCATTTTGGATAACGTTGCCGTTTTACCGTTCTTTGTTCCTCGTGTTGTTGCATCCGAAATCTAACCCAGTGACCAACCAATTGACGCCTTCACATACCGTTTTCAAATACCTGCGCCGTATGCTGCACGGCTGGTTGCTACTGGCCATGTGCCTGCCTGCCCTGATGGCTACGGCACAGCCCAAGCTGGAGTTTCAGATGAAAAAACCCAAGCAGTTTGAAGAACGCAAGCTGGGTTCCGAAAAAATGGCCGACAAAAAGTTCACGCCCATCCGCCGTTTTTTTCAAAACACGTACACGCATTACAACTACTATTTCAATGCCAATGAAAAGCTCATCAAAATCATTGATCAGGCTATTGAAACACAAAAAGACGATTATACAGAACTGTTGTCCTTTTTCCCGTACAGTTTAAAAACAACGGCTGCCAACGGCGATATTGATTCCATTTTGCAAACCGTGACTACCGGCATTTTGCTGCACGACCTGCGCAACGACTGGATAGACAACCTGTACCTGCTGATGGGCAAGGCCTACCTGCACCGCATGGATTTTGACTCGGCCATGATGTCGTTTCAATTTCTCAACACCAGCTATGCACCAAAAGAAAAAGACGGCTACGACCAACCCATTGGCAGCAACTCGGTGGAAGGCAGCAACGCTTTGTCTATTGCCACCAAAGAAAAAACCAACCTCGCTAAAAAAGCACTGAGCCGCCCTCCCAGCCGCAACGAATCTTTCCTCTGGATGATTCGTACCCTCACGGCCAAAGGCAATTACCTCGATGCCTCTTCTTTGCTCAGCACTATTAAAAATGATCCCGTTTTTCCGGAGCGTTTAAGGAATGAATTGAATGAAGTAACAAGCCTATATGTATTACGGCCTGCAGCAATACGACAGCGCTGCCGTGTACACCGAAAAAGCAGTGGACAATGCGAGCAGCCTGCACGACAAAGCCCGCCGTTATTACCTCGCCGGCCAATTGTACCAGCTGGCAGGCATGCGCAACGAAGCCTCTGAAGCATACCAGCAAGCCACCAAGGCAGCCATCGATCCGGTGATGGAAATTTATGCCCGCCTCAACACCATTCGCTTACGCAAAAGTGAAGATCCAAATATCATTGACCAGAATATTGCCGACCTCAAAGCCTTGGCCAAAAAGACAGCTACCGCAACTACCGCGATATTATTTTTTATGCCATCGCTTTGTTTGAAGTAGAACGCAATGGCTACGAAGCGGCTGATAATTATTTACAAACCAGCATCCGCTTCAATACCGATAATGCTGCACAACGCAGCAGCAGTTTTCAACTGTTGGGCAATGTGCGGTATGCCGCCAAAAAATACGGACAGGCAGCTATGCCTTATGATAGTGTGAATACATCACTATCGAAAAAAGCTGACTCATTGCAAACAGAAATGCGCCGCCCCGGCACCAAGGCAGTGTTTGAAGCCGATGAGATCATTTACCTATACGATAGCCTTTTAAAACTAGCCCTTACGCCAGAGCCCGAACGTTCGAATGCGGTACGCAACATTGCCAAAATAATGCGTAAGCAAAAAGGGCTGAAAGAGGAAGTGAGCACCGGAGGTTCTGCAGCAGCCAATGCCACAGCAACCGCCGATTTGTTTGGCAACAATACAGGCACCTGGTATTTTTATGATGTACCCCGAAGGGCCAATGGCTTCAACAGTTTCCGCGAAAAATTTGGCGACCGTCCCAATGTTGACAACTGGCGGCGAAGCTCTTCATCATCTGTAGCCAACAGGCGTGCCACACCGGGTGGCCAAACTGGCACCATTCCAGAACCGGTAGGTGTAGAAGAAAAAGAAAAGTTTGATACAACAGACATCTCGTTCGATAACTTGTACAGCCGGCTGCCCATCAGTGAAGAACGCCAACTTAAAACCAAGCTACGCATCAACAATGCGTTATTTAAAAAAGCTTTGGCGCTGCATGAGCAAATTGAAGATTATCCCGAAGCCATTAAGTACTACGAAATGGTGCTGGAAAATGTAGATAGTGGACAGTTGGTTACACAGTCTTTGTTCAACCTTATTCATTGCTACACCAAGGTTGGCGACACCGAACTGGCCAACAAAGCCCGTCGTTTACTTACTGAAAAATACGGACAATCGCCACAGGCAAAAGCCGCCAACAGCAATAGCCCTGAGCAAAAAGCGGCAGCGCAAAAAACTACTGCGGCCAACAATACCTACAAGCAGGTGTACAACCTGTTTTTAGAAGGCAAGTTTAAAGAAGCGACGCAACTGAAACAGCAGGCGGATAGCAGCTTTGGCGACAACTACTGGACGCCGCAGCTGCTCTATATTGAAACTGTGTATTTGCTGCAAAGCAAGCAAGACTCACTGGCCAACCGTCAGCTTGATAATATCATTAGCAAGTTTGCCAGTCATCCATTGGCGGAGAAAGCCAAACTGATAAAAGAAGTACTGCCCCGCCGCAAAGAAATTGAAGATTACCTGAGCAAACTGGAAGTGACCCGGGCCACAGAAGAACGCATGGTGGTACCCGTTACCACTCCAGCCACCAAGCCCGGTCCAGTAACTACGCAAACACAAAAGCCCAGCCAGCCCGTAGCGCCAACAGTGGCCCCTAAGCCGGTGAAAGACACAGTGAGTACCCAACTGGTGGAATCCAAAGTGGAGAAGCCTTCCCGTTTCAACCTGCTGCCCAATGCCAGCCAGAACGTGGCCATTGTGCTCGAAAACATTGACCCGGCTTATGTAAATGAAGTGTTGTACTCCATAAATAGTTCGCCCCGCAAAAACTCGCCGGTGGCTACAGTTACGGCAGAGAAGAAAAAACTGAAAGACAATCTGTTTTTGGTGATACTCCGCTCCCCTGCTTTTACCGATGCATCGGCGGCCTACACTTACATTGAGTATTTCAAACCTGTGGCCAGCAAGCAAGTGCTCACGTGGTTGGATGCTGCCAAGTATCGCTACATTATCATCAACGATGCCAGCCTCGAAGCCTTGGCACAAGACCCCAACATGGCCGAGTACGAGCAACTGCTGAAACAAACTTTCCCCGGAAAATTCTGATTATGAACATCATTCGCCTTTCTTGTTTGGCATTGCTGATGGTTGTTTTTGCCATGGCTTGCAAACCCAACACCAGCGATGTAATGGTTGAAACCATTGACACGGCTTATATCCGCCAACTGCCCAATATGGCCGACACCATTATACCCATGATGCCCGACACAGGCACCCGACTGCTGGGCGTGGTTCGTGGCGAAACCATTGTGCTGGGCAACGGCCAAAAAAGCATGCAGCTATGGTACGATGTGCAAGGCCAGATTGTACTGATGACCGAACGCCAATTAGGCAAGCTGGTGGACAGCGTGGCTTTTTATCCCAACGGACAACGCATTTTCAAACTGAATTTCAACGACAAAGGCAAAGCCGATGGCAGTGCCAAATACTTTTACAGCGATGGCCGGGTGCGGGAAGATGGCCGTTTTGTGAATGGCATAAAAACCGGCGTATGGCGCAGTTTTGATGAAGCCGGTATGCTGAAAGAAACCCACGAATACACCAGCCTCGGCGAAAAACTGAAATAGCCATAAGCCGTTGTTAAAAAACCAAAGGCTTCACTGCTGCAAACCGTATTTTGTGCCAGATTATTCCGAAATCTGCAAGTAGCAATAAATCATTTCTATTCATGACCCGTGCTGTAAGCATTTTATGGAAAGCCACATTGGGCTTTTTGGCTGTGGTGGTTTTACTTTTTGTAGCCACCAATTTTGGCTTGTTGGGCAAAATGCCTTCCATCGAAGATTTGCAAAATCCTTCCGCATCATTGGCTTCGGAAGTGTATGCCGATGATGGTACCCCCATGGGCAAATTCTATTTGGAAGACCGCAGTCCCGTGGGCTACAAAGACATTTCGCCGTACGTCATCAAAGCATTGGTAGCTACTGAAGACGAACGTTTTTACGAGCACAGCGGTATCGATGGCAAGTCGTTGCTGCGGGCTGTAAAAGGTGTGGTTACGTTCGACCCCGCCGGTGGAGCATCCACCATTAGCCAGCAGCTGGCTCTCAACCTGTTTGGCGGGCAGCGGGCCAGCAACAAGTTGTCTCGTGGGGTGCAAAAAATTAAAGAATGGATTATTGCGGTGAAGCTCGAACGCAATTTCACCAAAGATGAAATCATCACTTACTACCTCAACACTGTAGCGTTTGGCGATAATGTGTATGGCATTCGCAACGCGGCCCGTACGTTTTTCCAAAAAGAACCAGACCGCCTGGAACTAAACGAAGCTGCGGTGTTGGTGGGCATGCTCAAAGCCAATACCACTTACAATCCACGCCGCAATCCGAAGAAGGCACTCGACCGCCGCAACACGGTGCTGGACCAAATGGTACGCAACAATTTTTTGAGTGATGCCGATGCCAACAAACTCAAGCGGGAGCCCATCAATCTTCGATACAAAAAACTGGATGCCAACTCTGGTATTGCGCCTTACTTCCGCGAAAATGTGGTGAAGGAAGAAGTACGCAAACTGCTGAAAGACCTCGTAAAATCGAATGGCGAGAAGTATGATATCTACCGCGATGGTTTGAAAATTTATACCACCATCAACCCACGCATGCAGCTTTATGCAGAAGAAGCAGTAGCACAAAACGTGGCCGCCAAACAAAGAATTTTCAAACAGTTCTCCAATATCAAATCTGGTAGCGTATTTAAAGGCCGCGAAAAAGAACTGGAAAAGTTCATGAAGCAAAGCGACCGCTGGCGGGCTCAGAAGGAAGATGAAATGAGTGATGAAGAAAACAAAGAAACCTTCTTTAAGCCTGTGCCCATGAAAATATTTGCATGGAATGCAAAGCGGGAAACAGACACCACCATGACACCCATGGATTCCATCAAGTATCTGAAAACATTGCTGCAAAGTGGTTTTATGTCGATGGAGCCCCAAACGGGTTTTGTGAAAGCCTGGGTAGGCGGCATCGATTATAAAACGTTCAAAATTGACCACGCCAACATTACCATGAAGCGGCAGGTAGGTTCTACCATCAAGCCCATGCTGTATTGTCAGGCCATTGAAGAAGCAGGCTTTACCCCCGAAACGCCGCTGCAAAACGTACAGCAAAACTTTCCTGGATATGGTTTGGTACCGGCCAACGGCAAGGGTGCCCGTGGTGGTAGCCCTCCTATGGCGGTAGCGATTGCGCAGTCGCTCAATGGTGCAGCGGCTTACCTCATGAAGCAAATCGGGCCACAACGTTTTGTAGACTTCCTCAACCGTTGTCAGGTGCAAACCAAGCTCGACGCCTACCCTTCGTTGGCACTGGGCAGTTGCGACCTGAGTTTGTATGAAATGATGTGGATGTACACCATGTTCCCCGGCCGTGGTTTCAATACCAAGCCGCAATTCATCAGCCGTATTGAAGACCGTAACGGAAACGTAATTGTGAACGTGGCTCCGCAGATAAAAGAAGTGATAAGCGAAGTGGCTGCCTACAACATGTGCAAGATGATGGGCGGTGCTGTAAAATTTGGTACAGCCACCCGCATGAATGCTTACGGTATCAGAGCAGAAATGGGTGCTAAAACAGGTACTACCAACGACAATACCGATGCATGGTTTATGGTGTACACGCCAGAATTGCTGACAGGCACCTGGGTGGGTTGCGATGAAAACTGGATACACTTCCCCAGCAGTTCTGCTGAAGGTTATGGTGGCGCTGCTGCTCTGCCGGCTTGTGGTATGTTTTTGCAAAAAGTATACAACGACGGCAAACTGGGCTACGATAACGAAGCCAAATTTGTGAAACCAGCCATCGACAAAAACGACATCAACTACGATTACTTCCAAAACATAATAGGCCCGCAAAGCCCCGATGCAGAAGGCGAAGACATGGGCAATGGCAACATTGATGATTACTTTGGCGGCGGTGTAGATACCAACGGACTTGGCCAAATTGGCGGTGAATCAGAACTGCCCGTAGAGGATCAGCCCAAGCCCAACAACAAACCCAAGCCCGACACAGGCCGCAAGCAGCAAGACCCTGCAGACAAATCGCCAAAAGCTGTGTTGTCGGCACCGGTCAGAAAGAATTGATTAAAATGAATATTCCTTTTATAAAAAATCCATTCCAATTCGGAATGGATTTTTTATGCTGCATACAGCCGCATCCGTTATTTACCCCAACCCCAGGTTAAAAAGTCGGGAAAAGCACGGGCCCAGGTGGGCACATCATGGCGGCCATCCTGCAACTCGAGGTAGCGAATGTGCTGCTCCCGATCGTAGCCTTTGTTTACCAGCTCTTGTATCAAATCCAAGGTATCGTCAATGCTATCGATGATGCCATTGTTGTTGCGATCCATGGTTTCATCTTGTGTACCCGTTTCAAAAAAGAAACGCAGATTGTCGGCATATTTTCCTTCCCGCACCAGCTTGTGCATGATGCGGTCTGTTGATTCTTCATAGCCATCATTCAAATCTTTCAACCGCCACCATAATGAACCGCTGAAAACACCTGCTACATTAAAAATTTCAGGATGCTTCCATACCACATCCAGCGCCGACAGGCCACCCAGTGAAAAACCAGCATAACCAATTTGCTGTATGACGGGCAAGAAATATTCCTGTCGTATGTAGGGAATCAATTCATCCAACACAAACTTGCGGTGGTAGCGGGCACGGCTGCCGCGGCTCATATAATCCAAAATGTCTGCAGTGCCATATTCCAGTTTACGTTCTTCGCTGCAATGCATGGCCACCACCATGAGTGGTCGTATTTTACCAGCGGCATACAAGCCATCAATGATGGGTGCAAAAGGCATTTTGGGCAGGTCCTGCCCGTCATTTACCAGCAGCAAAGATGGCTGCATGCCTTCTTGCAATTGCGGCCGGTACACATCTACCTGCACGGCCCTGTCGAGGGCATAGCTATCCAACACAAAATGGTCTACCTCATAATGCAGCAACGATTCCGTATGTACATTTCTCTTCACAGCAGCGGTCATGGTTTCAAAAGTAGGGGGAATGCGGAAAAGCACAGATAAATTGCTACAGCCATCGCCAAAATCGCAAGGCTGTGGCCGTTATCTTTGCCGCCGTCTATGGTTAGCTATTGGGAAAATCTACTCATTCTTGTTTCAACGCCACTGTATGTGCTCATTATTTTGGGCGAAATACTGCTGAGCAATTACCGCCACAAACCGGTGTACAGCGTAAAAGACACACTGACCAATGCGTACATGATGTTGCTCAACGCCGGTATTGATGTACTGTTTCGCAGTGTGTACCTGCTGGTGCTGGTGTATATGTTCAACCACCGCTTGGGCCAAATCAGCAATCCTTGGGTGTACTGGCTGGTGCTGCTCATAGCCGAAGATTTTATTTTTTACTGGCTGCATCGGTTGGAGCATACGGTTCGCCTGTTTTGGGCCGTGCATGTTACCCATCATTCTTCTGAGTTGTTCAACTTTACCGTTGGCTTCCGCAGTTCGGTGTTGCAGCCATTGTATCGTTTTGTGTTCTTTATTCCGCTGGCGTTGTTTGGCTTTAACCCAACGGATATTCTCATCATGTTTTCGGCTACGCAAATCTGGGGCATATTGGTACATACGCAGTTCATCAGCAAAATGGGCTGGGCCGAGTATGTGCTGGTTACACCATCGCACCACCGGGTGCACCATGCCAGCAATGCTTTGTATCTCGATAAAAACATGGGCATGTTCCTGATTGTGTGGGACAAACTCTTTGGCACTTTTCAGGCGGAGCTGGATGAGCAAAAGTATCAGCCCATCCGCTACGGACTAACCAGCAAGCAACCCGAACGCAATGCGCTGACTGTGGTTACGCATGAGTGGCAGGCTATTGCCGAAGACTTGCAGAAACCAGTACCATTCTTTACCAAACTGAAATACCTGCTGGCACCGCCCGGCTGGAGCCACGATGGTAGCCGCCACACCAGCGATGAACTGCGACAACTGGAAGCAAAAGGGCAATGGCAGCCAGATAACAACTAACCTTCTTCCTACCCTATTTAAATCTGACTTTCATGCGTACATCATTTTTCAGACTTCGTTATCACCTCGGGTGGAAAAATGCTTTGCGGGTAATGTGGAAGGCAGAACGAGATCAGTTTACCACACTGAAAATTGATCAGTACAAACACCCCATTCATTTTCGATCGTACAAAGACGATTATGATGGTTTTGATTTCATTTTGGTGGCACAGGATTACAAGTTCAGATTGCCCCATCAACCACTAACCATACTCGATGCCGGTGGTAATATTGGCTTGGCCGCTGTCTATTTTGCCAACCGCTATCCGCAGGCCGAAATTGTGAGCATCGAACCATCCGACTACAACTATCCATACTTGCAAAAGAATACCCAAGCCTACCCGCAAATCACCGCATTAAAGGGCGGGCTTTGGGGCTATCCGGCGCATTTGCAACTGGTAGACAAAGGCCGCGGCCATACGTCGTTTGAAGTAGCCGAAGTGCCTGCAGCAACACCCGGCGCTATGAAAGCCTATTCCATTCCGGAAATTATGGCCCTGAAAAACTGGGCAACGATTGACCTGCTAAAACTGGATATTGAAGGCTCCGAAAAACACGTGATTGAAAACAACCCGGAAGAATGGCTGCCCCGCACCAAATTCATTGCGGTAGAGCTACACGACCGCCGCATCCGCGATACATCGAAGGCGTTTTTCAAAGTGATGAGTCAGTACAATTTCTCGATGGAACCCTTGCGGGAATGCCTGTTGTTTTACAACGAAGATTTGGTGCACATGTTCGATCCGTACCACACAGCATAAGAGTCGCCAGCAATCTTCATTACATCGCTTCAAAAAAATCTGTGCATTTGCGGCCATGATTTTTTTAGCCACGAATGCACAGATCTGTAAAATCAATTGCAGCGAAATTATTTCACCGTTTGCTCCATGGCGGCTTTAACGCTGCCGTATTTCAGCAGTAGCGATTTGGCTTGTTCATAATCAGCTTCACCGGTTTTTTCCATCAGCATTTTTACGCCACGGTCTACGAGTTTTTCATTGCTGAGCTGCATGTTCACCATTTTGTTGTCTTCTACCCTGCCCAGTTGTATCATCACACTGGTGCTAATCATATTGAGCACCAGCTTTTGTGCTGTACCACTTTTCATGCGGGTACTACCGGTTACAAACTCGGGGCCTACTACCACTTCAATGGGAAAGTCGGCTTCCTTACTCACCGGTGCATTGGGGTTGCATGTAATGCTGCCGGTAATAATGCCACGATGGCGACATTCCCGCAAGGCTTCAATTACATAAGGCGTGGTGCCGCTGGCGGCAATGCCCACCACCACATCTTTATCACTTACAAAATGTTTTTCCAAATCTTTCCAGCCTTCTTCTTTGCTGTCTTCGGCAAATTCTACGGCTTTAAACATGGCATCATCGCCACCAGCTATAAGGCCAATGACCAATCCGTGTGGTACACCGTAAGTAGGCGGGCACTCACTGGCATCTACCACGCCCAAGCGGCCGCTGGTACCGGCGCCTATGTAAAACAAACGGCCACCGCTCAGCATTTTATCTGCTATGGCTTCTACCAACGCCTCAATGGATGGCAAAGCGGCTTCCACTGCCAGCGGCACCAGTTTATCTTCCTGATTGATATTGGTGAGTATTTCGTGCACCGACATTTTTTCCAAATGGCGGTAGCGGGAAGGTTGCTCTGTTACTCTTGTAAATTCTGACATGAGATGTATTGAAATATAAAACCGAACGTAAAGCTATTGATGATAACGGATAAGACCTGGCATGGGCGACTGCAATACCTGCCCCATGCTCAGTTCAAAACTGCTGCACAGGTCTTTGAGTACATCTTTAAAATGCCAGGCAACACTGCCCACAAAATGGATGGGATACTTCCAGGTTTCCGGATACTTGTACAAATGGGTGGTGATGAAATCACTCAGGCCATCTTCTATGATATTTTCTACCATGTAGTGGCCGCGGTTTTCGCTGAGAAAGGGTGTAAAAGAAGCCAGGTAACGGTTTGGCCATGGTTCTTTGTATACATGCTGCAATATCTCCCGATAATGCGTATTGAATTTTAGCTGAAAGCGATGCTGCAGTTCTTCATCAAAAGTTTGATAAATGAAATACTGCACGGTTTTTTTACCGAGGTATGCACCGCTTCCTTCATCGCCAAGTATAAACCCTGGTGCGGGGTTGTTTCGAACGATTTTTTTGCCGTTGTACACACAGCTGTTGCTGCCGGTTCCCAATATGCAGGCAATGCCTTTATCGTGACCGCAAAGAGCTCTGGCTGCCGCGGTTAAATCACTTTCTACACTAATCTTTTTTACGCCTTTAAAAGCGCCTTTCAATCCTGCTTTTACCAGCTGTTGGTTTTCTTTCGTGGCGCAACCAGTACCATAAAAATGAATGGCTTCAACCTGAGCATCTTTCAGCTTGGGCAGTAAATCTTTTTGCAACAGTGCCGTAATATCGGCTGCAGTAAAAAAATACGGACTAATACCGGCAGTACTGACGGTTTTCGTACGGGCTCCGCCAATCAAACTCCAGGTGGTTTTGGTGGCGCCGCTATCCGCAATCAATTGTATCATGTTGGTAGTAATAACTCCCTGGGTGAATGTCGACTACAGCCAGGAGTTAATGGCATCCACCAATCGTTGTGGGTGAAATGCATGCTGTAAATCGGGGCGTTGCAGTGTTTGGTTGGGTTGCTCCCGCCAGTTCCGGTACAAGGTCTCAATCATCAACCGTATTTCTTCCTCGTTGCCATTGGTTGCCTGATAGGGATAATCATTGCCCACTACCCGCCTTGCTTCGGAAGTAGCCGGGCCAATACAAAGTATCGGTTTATCGGCCATCACCGCATCAGCAAACTTACCAAAAAGTTGAGGAGAATGGTATGTAGCTGATTCAATTACGAGGTTGGCAGCAGCAGCTTTTTGCAAAACCAGCGCCTGGCCGTAGGTTAAGCGGGTATTGTTTTCAATAATAAAATTTTTGTGATTCGCCGCAGGGTCAAATTCGGGCAGCAACTTGGGGTGCACCTGACCAATAAACACCACCTGAGTATGCGCTTCTGCTTCAGGATGTGCTTCTAAAAATTGCAGCATGGCCCTGATAAAATAGCCGGGCGAACGCCCTTCCAGCAAAGTACCCATGTGTACCAGCAAAAATGTGTACTGCTGTGCAATGGTTGAATTTTCGTCAACAAAGCAACTTGCTTTTCGGCAGGCGGGCTGGCAGGCTGCAGTAAAAAGGGCAGCTGATGCGCCAAATGCGGTACTACCACTGCTTTGCTGGCCAATGCCGGGTAAGCAGGGTTCAAATGTTCTATCAACCGCTGTGATGGCGCATAGCAACCGGCAGCTTGCTCCACCAAATGATTGAAGCGTTTCATCAGTTGCCGCTGGCCATTGTCGATGGGTACATTGTAAGGCTCTGGCAGTATGGCCATGGGAAACGGATCATGAATGGACATGACAAATTTGCCGGCATAAGGCAGCAAATTGCTGAATGCCATGTGAGCATACCAGCCCATACCACTGCCCAAGAGCAATACCAAATCGTAAGAATCCTTCGCCAGTTTATGCTTAATGGCTTTCGTCCACTGCTGCAATTTGTAATAAGAAGCATGGTTAAATCCGGTCAGCTTTTCGGGCAGGCTACGTAAAAGCGGAACTTTTCCCAACAGTTTCCAGCCGGTTGGTTGCTGCAACTTTACCTGTTCTATTGATGCTAATGGCAGTTCAAATATGGGCTGGCCCACCCTGCCACCCACCAGCAGGTGTACAGCAAAATGCTGGCTGAGCACTTCGGTCATTTTCGTATTGAGGAGTCCGCAACTGGTGCGGTCGTATTCCAATTCTTCGGCTATAATGAGTATTCTGGCCTTCTTTTTATCCATGCTTTGCACATTGGGCTTTTTGTACAAATGGCATTAGCCTGCAACTTGTACTTTCGCTGGTCAAAAGTACAGGGCAACATATAATGGAAAATAGAAAACTGCAGGTTTGGCTACCCTTGTTTATCGGGCTGGCATTGGCACTGGGCATATTAGCGGGCTTCCAACTGGCGGGCAGTAGTGGCCGCAACAGCAGTAGCAACAAAAACCGGTCGGCCATTCAGCAGGTGCTCGACTTGGTTCAGTATAAATATGTCGATTCGGTAAGTCTCGATTCCATGGAGGCCGATGGCATTCAGGCCATGCTCAACCATCTCGATCCGCATACCGTTTTCATTCCTGCCCAAGAGCTGGCAGAAGCCAACGCCGACCTCGAAGGTGGCTTTAGCGGTATTGGTGTAGAATACCAGATGATTAACGACACCATGAATGTGGTGTATGTGGTGGAAAACGGACCAAGTGCCAAAGCAGGCCTCAAAACCGGCGACAGAATTATTAAAGTATACGACAAAGTAATAGCTGGCAATAAATTGAAAGGCAGTGAGTTGCGAAAATTGCTTCGTGGTGATTATAACACCAAAGTAGAAGTAACTGCATTGCGGGATGGTAAAACCCAAACCTATACCATTACCCGCGGCAATGTACCGCTGCCTTCAGTTGAAGCAGCCTACATGGCTGAACCCGGCGTTGGCTACATCAAGCTCAATAAGTTTAGCGAAACCACTTATAAAGAGTTCATGGATGCAGCCACAGGCCTGCAAGCAAAGGGCATGAAAAAGATGATTCTCGATTTGCGGGGCAACACCGGTGGCATCCTTACCGAAGCGACCAACATTGCCGACGAGTTCCTTCCCGACGGACTTTCTATTGTGAGCACCCGTGGCTCCCATGTCAAAAACAAAGAAATTCAAAGCACAAAGCCCGGCATTTTTGAAAAAGAACCACTGGTGGTACTTATCGATGAGTTCAGCGCCAGTGCCAGTGAAGTGTTGGCTGGCGCCCTGCAAGACAATGACCGCGGCACCATCATTGGACGGCGCAGTTTTGGCAAAGGCCTGGTACAGGAGCAATACGATCCGGCCAACGGAGGCGCTGTCCGCATTACCGTGGCACGGTACTACACGCCTTCCGGCCGCAGTATTCAAAAGCCATACAACGGCAGCCGCAACGATTATCAGCATGAAGTGCTGGAAAGAAATCCTGCCAAAGACGACAGCAGCCTGCAAAAAAGCAAGGAAGTTTATACAACCCGGGCAGGTAAAAAGGTGTACGGTGGCGGTGGCATCACCCCCGACATTATCGTGGCTTTCGACAGTAGCAGGGTACCACAAGGCAGTCTGCCCCTCTTCAGCGGCAACCGCATTGGTGATTTCAGCTTCCGCTTGTTTCAGCAAATGAAGGGCAGCCTGACGCAATACAAAACGCCATCAGACTTCATCAAACAGTATCAGTTACCAGCCAATACCTGGGACATGTACGCCACTCAACTTCAACAAGACAGCGTAAAAATACCGGAAGTATCGGTTTCAGTAAAAAATGATATTCTATTGATTATCAAAGCAAATATGGCCCGTTACCAATGGCGAAACAATGCCTTTTATGAAACGCTGCAGCCTACCGATAAACTGTTGCAGCAGGCATTGCAAACCCTCAAATCAATCAGCAAATAGTGAAACAACTGAAAGCCATCCTCATTCAATTGTTGGGCCGGCAGGCTTACCTCCGCCTCACTTCCAGAATATTCTTGTTCAGCTTCCGACGCCAATGGCTGAAGAATAACCCGGCTTATACGGTTCACTATTTTGTACGCCACCTTATTGGCCCGGGCCAAACAGTGATTGATATAGGTGCCAACCTCGGCTATTACTCTACTGAGTTTGCCCGGTTGGTTGGCAGCACAGGAAAGGTACTTTCCGTTGAACCCATTCAACTCTACAGAGAAATATTGCTGGCCAATACCCGTCATTTACCCCAGGTGCAGGTGCTACCCTATGCACTGGGCGAACAGGAAGGAACCATCAGCATGGGCCTGCCCTTTGCCGACCAGCACCGCCATGGCCTTATGAAAGTGTTGACCGAATCGGAGAAGCAGGTAGCGCCAGAAATATTTGAAGTGGAGCTCAAACATCCTGCTAAACTATTCGGACAACTCGCTGATATTCATTACTTAAAATGTGATATCGAAGGCTATGAAGTACCTGTGTTGCCCGCCATGCGTTCTGTGATTGAAAGCCATCAGCCTATTGTTCAGGTAGAAACCGACGGAGAGAACAAACTCATTTTGCACCGTATGTTCAACGAAATGGGCTACCAGCTGTTCTATGTCCAGCAGGACAAACTGGTTCCCTATCCAGATGCGCAGCAGCAGCTCATCGGCGACATGATTTGTATTCCTGCCGGTAAAATCTCATCTATTGAAAAACTCATCCAACGGTCATAAGCAACAGGAACCTCTCGTGGCGGTGCTTTTTATCATCCGCTACAGGAGTGCTTCTCCTGGCTTATTTTCCATGGCATTGTTCCGGCTACCGCTCTGGCTCAACAAGAAAATTTCCTTTTGGCGACTGATGGGCAGTGGCAGAAACGGCACTTTTGACATTGTACCCGATTGGAAACAATGGAGCATTATGGTGGTGATTCCTGAATCATGGATTGCTGACAGACAGGAAACTATAAGTCTGGAGAAACTTCAGCGAAGGTGTTTGGGAGATATTATTAGTGATCTCATTTCATTATGGAACGGTAAGGTGCAGGCTCTTTTACTGGAACCCAAAGAAGGCCATGGCCTTTGGAATGGCCGCGAAGTATTTGGCTCTTTGGAGCGGAAAGCCGGCGATTGGGAAGGCCCGATAGCCGTCATGACGAGAGCCACCATACGGCTGAGCAAGGCCAAAGCTTTTTGGAAACATGTAGATCAGGTAGCACAGCAAATGGCAGGAGCCCCAGGCTTTATTACCAGCTACGGCATTGGCGAAGTACCGTTCATAAAGCAGGCTACTTTCAGCATTTGGGAGAGCAAGCAAGCCATGCAGGCATTTGCCTACCAAATGCATGAACACCGCGAAGTGATTAAAAAAACCTACGCCGAAAAGTGGTACAGCGAAGAAATGTTTGTCCGGTTCCGCATCATTCGCACCTGGGAATTGCCCGCTATAGAACATCAACTGGGGCAGGCAGCCAATCATTTATCCGCCCAATAGGGTATTGCATGCCCGGCGGCAAGTGTGTATTTTACCTGAAAACAAACACACTATGGCCCGCACAAAAATTCGGATTCTTTCGTTGGATGGCGGTGGTATCAGGGGCATTATCCCGGCCACCATTATGGTTGAAATTGAAAACCGGCTGCAACAGCGCACCAACAACCCCGATGCCCGCATTGCCGACTTTGTAGATTTGGTGGCAGGCACCAGTACGGGAGGTATTCTCACCAGCATTTACCTCTGCCCCGGCGCCAATAACCGGCCAAAGTTTGCCGCAAAAGACGCCCTTGAATTGTACCTCAACAATGGCAAAGACATTTTCCAAATGGAGTTTTTGTCGAAAGTGGCCAAGCTCTATGTGGTGTTTAATGAAATGTACCCGAGCAAGCACATCGAAAAATTGCTGGCAGAATATTTTGGCGACACCGAACTCGACGACCTGCTTCGCCCCTGCCTCATTACCGCTTACGACATACGCAACCGGCGGGCCCATTTTTTTAATAGTGTAGATGCCAGGGGTGGCAAAAAGATTTACAACTACAAACTGAAAGATGTGTGCCGGGCTACCTCAGCAGCCCCCACTTATTTTGAGCCGGCCAAAATTTCTTCAGAACAAGGCGCTGATTACACATTGGTAGACGGCGGCGTGTTTGTAAACAATCCGGCATTGGCAGCTTACAGCGAGGCCCGCACCATACGGTTTAGTAAAGAAGTGGCAGCACACAAACCCGACTTTCCATCCGCCAAAGACATGCTGATTATTTCTGTAGGAACGGGAACAGTGAAGACCCCCTACCATTACGACAAAATCAAAAACGCCGGACTGATTGCCTGGCTACCCATCGTTATCGACATCATGATGAGTGGCAATAGCGAAACAGTTCATTATCATTTACAGAAAATGTTCAACACCCTTTCGGAAGAAGATGAGCAGGACTACTACCGCCTGGAGCCGGCCCTGCAGGATGCCAGCAGCGAAATGGATGATGTATCGGACGAGAACCTGAAAAACCTGCATGAAGCAGGGCTGCATTATGTGGCCAAACATGATGCGTTGATTGAGGAGATTGTGAGCAAGCTAATCGCTTATGCATAGTATATTCCTTCAAGTAAAAAAGACCTGCACAAAACGTGCAGGTCTTTTTGTTACAAAAGGATGTCGCCTTAAGAAATAGCCACCAGAGTTGGCTTGGGTGTAGCCATCCATCGTTGCATCATGTCAGTGGTGAGCTTGGCAGCACTGAAACAACGCAATTGCGGATGATTCGCCTTTTTACTGGTTTCCAAATGCAGGCTGGTTTTTACACCAGCTACATTCAACATTACTTCATTCAGCGCCGGTGAAATCTCAAATTCATCTGCATGAATCAGCAAATTGCTAGTGCTATATTGCTTGCCCCAGATATCTGTAATCCAAAACATATTGTTTCGGTAGCTTACTGAAACGGCCTGTTGAATGTGCTGGGTCTTTCCCTTTGCCTGAAGCACAACTGGCTGAGCCTTGCCCAAAAGCACTTGCTCACATTTCAGTGCAGCTTCATTATCTCTTGCGAAAACAACTGATGGAGCTAATGCCATCGCTGGCATTAGCTTCACCATATTGAGTAAGAACTGTTTACGTTCCATCATAATCTCATCACGTTTTAAGCGGTTCAAATTATTCTTTTACCAGTTTGAAACTACGGCCATCGGACAGTACCAATTGATACAAACCAGCTGACAGCGATTGCATATTGAGCTCATGTGTATTGCTGCGCATTACAAATGCAGATACAACTTTACCCTGCGCATCAATCAGTCGGGCCGACAATTGTGCCGAAGCGTTTTGTACAGTAATCAGCACCTTATCCTTGGCTGGGTTCGGGTACACTGATACGGCAGCCTTAGCCAACCTGTTATCGATTACTACCACAGGACTATACGTAAAGCTACCATCTGCATCTACCATTTGCAAGCGGTAATACCAAAGGCCTGGCACCACTGCATCGGTATAACTGAAGCTAGCAGAAGCTGCTGCAGTTGCCGGTACCGCAGCTACCTGCGCAAATGCACCATTACCATTGCTACGCTGTACCTGATAGCTACGCATGTTTTCCTGTCCGGCTACTTTCCATTGCAATTCAACAGCAGCATTTGCGGTTGCAGATGCAGTGAAAGAAACCAATTTCACCGGCAACAACAAACTGCTTGTTTGCACAAAGAAACTACTGAAGCCTTCTACATCGAAAGTAACCTGCCACAGATTCAGAGTGGTATTCCAAACAATATTGACATCATCCGGATTGATAACGGTGCCCGTACCTGGGTAAGTATTTGGGTTACCACTGTTATCGCTACTGCTACCTGTGAGCTTAGAAATACGCAGATTGGCTTTGCCGGTATTGTCTGAAGGGCCGGTGGGCAAATCCAAGCCATTGGGTACAGCATTAAAGTTGTCGAAATCAGCTTGCGTAAAGTACAACGTTACAGTACCAGAAGAAGTAGAAGGGTTACTTGCCGGCGTAATTTCATAAATACGCCTTGCGTAAGTAACACCACGATAGCTGGTAGCCGAAGCTTTAATCCAGGTTTTGATGGAAACAGAACCTGACACCGGCGTACCGGCACCTACTACTTTCGGCACAATATTGCCCAACAATTCGCAGCTCGTATTTTGGAATTTATTGGTACTTACACTTTGCGCATAGGTAAGATCTGTAGAGGGCAAGGTGGTTGAACCAACTGTAAGCGTCGCTGCGTTTGTATTGGTAGAGCCAGCTGCATTGGTCAACACACAACGGTAATAACGACCATTCAAACCCGCAACATTAGAGATGCTCAAAGTAGCAGAAGTAGCACCACTGTATACACCGCTATTGGTAAGATTGGTGGGCGAAGCAAAACCAACTGTAGTAGATTCCTGCCACTGATAGCTGGTAACACCCGTACCTGCTGCGTTGTAACTAACACCAAAGCCCGAACACTCGGTAGCGTTTGATGGGTTTGTGGTAACTACCGGTGTAGCTAATGTCGTAAATTGGAATACGTTGTTTTGATTAATACCTGCATAAACCAATCCTGATGATGCAGACTTAATGGCATCACTTCCCACTTCTACATACAATTGTGTACCAGCTGGCAAATCGCTGGTTGGATTAATAGTGAGAGTAGCACCGGAAATGCTCAGTTGACTGGCATGGCTGGTCACCAAAATGCGGGCCACTACAGTATTATCCGACAAACGTTTCACTGTGATATCTCCAGAGCCGGTCACATTTCCCGAACCTGTAACCCCATCACTCAAAGCAATGTTCTCGCTGAATGTCATGCTGAGGTTGGCTGAAGGCACAATGGATGTAGCAAAGTTGGTTGGCACGGTACTGCTCAATGTTGGCGCAACGCCTTGCTGCGCATACTGCACATTTTTGCCACTGTTGAACACATCTACATCTCCATCCTTATCTGCATCCAAAACGCCAATAGATAATTGTGAAAATTCAGCAGAACTAGCAATAGTGATACCATTGAAAGGGCCACTACTAGCTTCCTGTGTCCAGGTACTACCTGCATCTTTTCGCCAGTATACCAAAGCCCCTGTATTCGTAGTATTTCTACCTACCAAATCAAGATCGCCGTCTGAATCAAAATCAGCTGTGAGAAATGCTGACGAAAATGTGCTCAATGTAGCTGCAATGGCATCCATAGGATTACTGCCGCCACTTAGCTGGCTGAATGTAGAACCACTCCTTGAGTACACTACGTTGGCGCCTTTGTTGTAAATATCGATGGTACCATTGCCATCTGCATCTACAAGAGCAAGGTTGCCAGCAGTAAAAGCAGCCGCTGTTGCTATTGAAATTGAATTGAAAGGATTGGAACCGCCTGTTAATTGTGTCCAACCACCTGCTCCGCCATTGCGCCAGTAAACAGGTGTTCCTGGTAGTGTCGCAGGCCTACCAACAAAATCCAAATCGCCATCGCCATCAAAATCGCCTGTAATAAAAATACTGGCGAAATTACCAATTGATGCAGCAATACCATCCATTGGGTTAGATGCACCAGTAACCTTTGTAAAAGTCCCGGCATCGTTGCGATACAATTCATTTGGCGACCTGTTGTAGATATCTAAATCACCATCGCCATCAGCATCAAGAACTGCCAGATTGCCTAAGGTGAAATTATTGGCAGAAGCTGCCCCCCAGGTAATGCCATTCACTGGACTTGATGCTCCTGTCAGTTGTGTCCAGTCAGTACTGTTGCCATTGTGGCGCCAGAAAACCAAACCCGTATTGGCAGTGTTTCTTCCAATCGGATCGATATCTCCATCATTGCCCTGAAAATCGCCAATGAGAAAAGAACTGGCAGTAGCAGCAATAGTGGCATTAATGGCCCGCATGTTGTGCGTAGATGAGTTTACCTCGGTAAAAGTTTGGGACTTTGCTTGTCCTATCATCAACAACAATGCAGTTCCAGACATCAATGAATATCTGACCGATTGCCTGATGTGCGTCGATAGTTGTGCGTAAAGTTTTTGTTGCATAATGTGTGTTTTTTTGAAGGAACCGTGAATTAAGTAAACAGATAAGGATTTTGCCAGCCAGCAACTGCTGCTGCAGCACTGGCAGCGATGCATTCTGATTGCCAGCTGATGTGCTCACCTTCTGCAATTTTGTGATGCTGCAAGCTTTTTGCACCTTCGTCGAATGTTGCTTTCAGGATGTGCACTTGCATATCTGCTTGCAATGGAGATGTAGAGAGAGAGACAGCTCCTCTCGGGCCAATCGGCTGGCTGTTGCTCAATGCGTCAGCCAATACTTCTCCATCAATATCCTCAGCTGTTTGTAAGGCAATCCCCAAAGCCAATCCAGTTTCATATCCCAACAAACCGAATGCTGATGGCATCTTCTTTTTTGCAGCAGAGAAATGTGCTACAAATTGATGGTTGGCATCATTGTCAAGCGATGAATACCATGTAGATGCAAAAACAGCATCATGCATAGCGGCATTCGCCGGCACTACCGTTTCATCCACCATAAATGCATTAACCGTTAATGGCTTTTCATTTATTGCCGGTGTTTGTTTGTAAGTATCCAGAAAATGTTGGCCTTCATTACCTGAAAGCACTGCATGTACATGACTTACATCTTGTTGTTGCATTTGCTGAAAAAGGGAGGACGTATCAAACTGCTTACCGAAATTTTTTGCCACATTCAAATAAAGTGAAGCGGCACCAGCAGCACCAAGCCCTAACCTGAATGCTTCATGCAGCAAGTACCCACCTTCGTACAATGTTGTATTTACAGCACAGATGCCACCGTATTGTTGCTGCGCCCATTTGCCCAATGCCCATTGTGCTTTCCAACTGTGAAGGCTATTGTAGAAAAGGAATGGACTATTCCAATGAACAGCAGGCAAGTTGGCGCCAAGGTTTAATACGATTACAGGAAGTGTAGATTGCTCATACAAACTTGTCAGCTCAACCACTGTTTTGGTATTGGCTACCACAATTATCAATTGACTTTCCAAATGATAGATTGCTTTTTTAATAGCTTGTTCTACTGATTTGATATCAGCACTATTAATAAATTCTGGTTGCCACTCAACGGGCTGATGATAGCCGGCAAACTGCAAACCCAGACTCAGGGCGAACCGGAGTTCATCCTTGAGTCTGGGAAAAAATTCCGACTGAGGATACAGCAATGCTATTCGAACAGGTGAAACCATTAGTGCAGGGTAAAATCCTAAATCTGAAATTGTTAGTTCCTGGAAGGATAAATTCCCTCCATGCAAATGATAAAGTTCATTGCCAAATAAGGCTGAATATTGGTGTGTGGTTGGCTACCACCAGCAGTGCCTACAGTAATGGCCCCAGAGGTTGCATTCAGTTTAGCGGCTGGTGAAGCATCACCAACAAAGCCATACACATCCAGGCCCGCTCCATCTACCGGAGCAGCAAGTACCAAAGTACCATCGGCCGCAGCTACATGGCTACTGGCGTTGTTGTTAGACACTGGCAATGTTGGAGCAGCTGCTGTAGCTACGTGGTTGTGAAGAGGCATTTGTGTACTTATCAGTGTAACTGATTCTACACCTGCTTGCTGACCCAAAACATAAGAGGAAAGGCCTGGACCTTGACCTGTACCAACAGGTACACGACTTCTGAAATCAGGAAGAGCAAAAGTGGTTTGACCATTGCCACCAAATGTGGTTCCTAGCAGTGAAAACAGAGCTGTGTTTTGCGCAATAGACATTATTTGTCCCTGGCAAAAAGCAAAGCCACGGGGGGCAAAATTACCAGCAAACATTTTGATTACGGCCATCATTTCATCCATAAGAAAGGGGATTTTAAAAGTAAAAATGGGGGGTTAAAAAAGTGTATAATTTTAATTTTCAGATGGTGGGATTAAGGCGCTGTCCAATTTATCATCACCGGGTAAGCATCATGAACTTCATTCGGTGAAGCGTAGCACATGCCCCTGTACTGCAGCATGGGTACACCAAAGTATTGACCATTTTTAAAGTTTTCGCAAATGAGAGAGCCACCGCCTTTGTAGCCATCATTGTGCAATACAAACTCAGGTGGCAGCTGCAAATGAATGCAAGCAGCATATGACCATGCAATGGCCATCATTTCTTCTGCAGGAGCATCGGTGCGTTTACCAATCGTCTCTTTGTTCAACGTATGCCGTTCTGCCAAAGGCACCACTGCAATGTGTCCGGCTTCATGCAACACATCGCCAGGAAACAGCAGTTGTTTCTCATCTATGAAAATCGATCCTTGCTCAATACTAATACCGGGCAAAATCTGCGCCGGATCCAGGGTTTTGAAATGTACGTTGATTCCAAGGCTCTTAATAAACTGTACAGATGCTTCAAATGCCTTATTAGGGTACGACATTGTGAAACTTTCTACGGTTTGAGGTTCGAAAGATGTAACTATTCCCCAATACCTCAAAATATTTATCTGCACAAAAAAAAACGACTGTCATTCGCATACGAAAGATGGGCACTTATCAACCTATAAGTGCCCATCACCGATTTTTTTGACTAAAAAATTATTGGAACCCTCCTTTTCCTCTGTACAAACTCAGCTTGCTTTTCAGCTTTACTTCGAGCACTGTCATGTACTCATCTTTTGCAGCAGCAGGTATATCATCTATATATACAATGCCAGGCACATGGCTCCAACTGATTTTGCCTACTACTTTATGTGGCAAAGCGGTGTTGGCTCCTACAACTTTAATGGATGCAATCTCATTGTTCAACCCCTTGATGACGGCTTTGCCTGCTGCATTGTAAGGCATAAATAGGTAAAGCGTTGTAGAGTCTTTGCTCATAGTACTGGGCCCGTAAAAATGCCCGTAAGGCAACCCTGCTCTTGTACCAAAAATGGCTGCAGCATGCTTCTTGTTCCACTTGCCCAATTCTTTCAGCAGGTGTACTTGTTCGTCTGGAATCCAGCCATCTTCTTTGGGGCCAATGTCGAACAACAAGTTGCCGCCATTGCTGATAACATCCGCAAAAATGGCAATGAGCTCATACGGTGTTTTATAGGCGGAATCATCAGGATGGTAGCCCCAGTTTTTATTGCTGGTCATGCAGAGCTCCCACACATCGCCACTGGGGCGGCTTACAGGTATGTGCTGCTCTGGTGTGGCATAATCACCATAGCCTTGCAAGCGGGCATTTACGATGGCTTTGGGATTCTTGTTCAAAATATCCTGCCGGATTTTGGCGGCATTCCATTCTTCGGCACTGTGCTCCCAATCGCCATCAAACCAAATCAAATCAGGATTGAAGTTGGTCATCACTTCATTGATTTGCCCATGGCAAAACTGTAAAAACTGTTGCCAGCGGGCTGGCTGCTCTTTTATTTTATAACGACTACTGTCTTTCAGAAAACCGGGATAATCGTTTCGGCTCCAGTCGATCAATGAAAAATAAGCACCTGCTTTTATGCCTTGCTTACGCAGCGCCTGATAAAAAGGCGTCAGCACATCTCGTTTAGCCGGTGTGCTGTTTACCACATCTAACGTGCTCAGCTTGCTGTCGTACAAAGCCACACCATCATGATGCTTGGTGGTGATGACGCTGTACTGTGCACCACTTTCTTTTATGAGTGCTGCCCATGCTTCGGGGTTGTATTTATTGGCTGTAAATCCTTTCAGCTGCGCCATGTACTCAGGATAGCCAATGAGTTTGTTGTGAAAGCTCCAGCTCTCATCTACCCCGTTTACCGAGTAAATGCCCCAGTGAATGAAGATGCCGAGTTTGGCATCCCGAAACCATTCGAGTTTGGCAGAATCAGGAGTTACCTGTGTGTAACCGGTTACCGAAAACAACAGGGTGAAGGCAGCAATCCATGTACGCATAGCATCATTTTTTTAGCAGCGGAAAAGTACAGCTACCTGTATTGGAAATCACAGGTTATCACTTTTCAGTCATAAATAAATATTCTAATAAAAAAGCGGCTGCTCCTTTCGGAACAGCCGCTGTATGATGCAACAATGTGCCTATTTATTTCACTTCTTCAAACTGTGCGTCTTCTACGGTATCGCTTTTGGCACCACCCTGCTGTGCACCTGCATCAGCACCGGGTTGGGCTTCTGCACCACCTTGCTGGTTCATGGCATTGTAGATTTCCTGACTGGCAGCTGTCCAAGCTTCGTTGAGCTTGGCAGTACCGGCTTCAATGCGGGCCAGGTCCTGGCTCTTGTGGGCTTCTTTCAGCTCAGCCAGTGCAGCTTCGATAGGTGCTTTCTTATCAGCAGGTACTTTGTCGCCGTATTCCTTCAGTTGCTTTTCTGTCTGGAAAATAAGGCTGTCGGCCTGGTTAATTTTTTCGATGCGCTCCCGTTCAGCCTTGTCGCTTTCTTCGTTGGCCTTGGCTTCGTTCTTCATCTTTTCAATTTCCTCTTTGCTGAGGCCGCTACCCGCTTCGATGTGAATCTTCTGCTCTTTGCCAGTGCCTTTGTCTTTGGCACTTACGTGAATCAGACCGTTAGCATCGATATCAAAAGTCACTTCAATTTGTGGTACACCACGTGGTGCTGGCGGTATGCCATCGAGGTTGAAAATACCGAGGCTCTTGTTGTCGGCAGACTTTACACGTTCGCCCTGCAGCACATGAATTTGTACACCGGGTTGGTTATCGGCAGCCGTGCTGAACACTTCGCTTTTCTTGGTAGGAATGGTGGTGTTGGCAGGAATCAAAGTGGTCATTACACCACCGAGTGTTTCAATACCGAGGCTCAGTGGCGTTACGTCGAGCAGCAGTACATCTTTCACTTCACCGGTGAGTACGGCACCCTGAATAGCGGCACCTACGGCTACTACTTCATCGGGGTTTACACCACGGTTAGGTTTCTTGCCAAAGAACTTTTCTACCAGCTCCTGTACTTTAGGAATACGGGTAGAACCACCCACCAAAATCACTTCGTTGATTTGTGATGCGCTGAGGCCGGCATCTTTCAATGCTTGCTCGCAAGGCTTAAACATGCGGGTAAACAGGTTGTCGGCCAAGGCTTCAAACTTGGCACGGCTCAGCTTCAGCACCAGGTGCTTGGGCACACCGTCTACCGCAGTAATGTAAGGCAGGTTGATTTCTGTTTCGGTAGAAGAGCTCAGCTCAATTTTGGCTTTTTCAGCAGCTTCTTTCAGGCGCTGCAATGCCATGGGGTCTTTGCGCAGGTCAATGCTTTCCTGAGCTTTGAACTCGTCGGCCAACCAGTCCATGATCACTTTATCAAAGTCGTCGCCACCGAGGTGGGTATCACCGTTGGTAGATTTTACTTCGAATACACCGTCGCCCAGTTCCAGTACAGAAATATCAAACGTACCACCACCGAGGTCGAACACGGCAATCATTTGGTCGGCGTGTTTTTTATCGAGACCGTATGCCAAAGCGGCAGCGGTAGGTTCGTTTACAATACGACGCACATTGAGACCGGCAATTTCACCGGCTTCTTTGGTGGCCTGGCGCTGTGCGTCGTTGAAGTAAGCTGGCACGGTAATTACCGCTTCAGTCACTTCCTGACCGAGGTAATCTTCGGCAGTTTTCTTCATCTTCTGCAATACCATGGCGCTGATTTCCTGTGGGGTGTACAGGCGGCCATCGATATCGATACGTACCGTGTTGTTGTCGCCCTTGGCTACTTTGTAGCTCCAGTGGCTGATTTCTTCGCCCACTTCATCAAAGCGGCGGCCCATAAAGCGCTTTACGCTGGTAATGGTATTAACAGGGTTGGTAATGGCCTGACGCTTGGCGGGGTCGCCCACTTTGCGTTCGCCATTTTTCAGAAAGCCCACGATAGACGGTGTCGTCCGACGGCCCTCTTCGTTGGCGATTACCACCGGCTCATTGCCTTCCATTACAGATACGCAACTGTTGGTGGTTCCCAGGTCGATTCCAATAATTTTTCCCATGATTATGTATGATTTAGACTTTACAAATGGATGATGCCTGAGGCATCGCTTACTGATTGTCAATGATTATGCCACGCCCTGCAGGGGTGAAAAAATGACAGAAAAGCAGTCCTGCCACGGCAGAAACGGGACGGAAAGGCGGATGAAACAAGGAGAATCTGTCAGAGAGGTTGACGGGTTGGAAAGTTGACGGGTTGGCAGGTGGAAGGTGCTTCATTGGTGACTATCTTACATTTGAGAACAGGCCAATCACAAACAATTTCCCATTTTTACAGCTTCCAATACTCTCCCATTTGAAACGCATCCTTCCCCACCACTTGCTATTGGCCACAGCTGTATTGCTTGTTATCACCGCTACATTTTTCAGTAGTGCAAACTCCGTCATTGACATTCAAATGCATGACACATATTTCATAATAGCGCATCAACAGCTTGGCTATATCCTTGGAGCTTTTTGTTTGATGTTGTGGGTCGTTTACCTGCTAGCCAACCGCCTTCTTTTCTCAAAACTGCTGCAATGGATTCACCTAGTCCTTACGATTGTACCCTGCTGTTTGCTAGGCCTTGCTTTGATTTTGGATGTCTCAAACTCTTCAACAGTCAACCCAACAAATACAAATGGCAACATTGCGTGGAATAACATGGAGCAATATGCCGATGCTTTTGCTGCATTCATCTTTCTGCTATTGCTGGCACAAGTACTCTTGCTAATCCATTTATTGTTGGGCCTTATCAGAAAGTTCATACGACGATGAAATAATGCTTCTAATCATGCTGGCTCATCATTACAGCATTTCAACCTGTTAACCTACCAACTTTCCAACCTACAAACCAACCAACTCAGCCAGCTCCACCCTACTTTTGCGCCGCATGCCCCTCAAGGATTATTACAAAATACTCGACCTCTCTCCTGGCGCTACCGAAACGGATATCAAGAAAAGTTTTCGCCGGCTGGCGTTGCGCTACCATCCCGATGTAAACCAGGGCAATAAGTACGCCGAAGCATGGTTTCGGGAGCTGCAGGAAGCCTACGACACCCTGACGGATGCTGCCAAAAAAGATGCCTACCTGCAAGACCGCTGGCTGCTGCAAAGCCAGGGCAAAAACATGGCCCGGCCAGTGCCGCTTACACCCGACACCATTGTGGCAGAAGCACGGGAACTGGCCAACCGGGTAGCCGACCTCGATCGTTTTCGCATGGACCACCAGCAGCTGGCGCAAAGCCTGCTGCAATTGCTGGACGATGAACGGCTGGATTTGCTCCGCAGTTTTAATGCTGCTCAAGAAGCACAAAACATCGGGCAATTGTTGCTCAACAGTTCGTCACCGGTTGATTATCCGTTGCTGCAGCCTTTTTACCAACGCATGCAATTGCTGGCCAATATTACTCCGGCATTGCAACCGCTGATTGCCAGTAACCGCAACCGCCGCCGCCAGCAATACTTTTGGGAACGAAATCAATGGTGGATTTTGCTGCTGCTAACTGTAGGACTGTGTGCAGGCATTGCATTAATGCAATAAATGTTTCATACACAGCAGCAGCAATATTATGGCCGAAAAAGATGCCATGAAAACGAGTAGTTAAAGGGATTGCGACGCAACAGGCGATGCCAAGATATTCAACTGCTGGTATCCAAAAAAATTCGCTGATACATTTTGCGTAAAAGAAATGATGATTGGTTGCAGCCCCCTGCTGTAACTGATTATTTTGCATTCAATCAACGTTATCATGACCAAAGACGTAGACGTATTTTTTGCCGAAGGCTGTGGCCGATGCGCATTGGGCGGCACGCCTGATTGCAGAGTGCATACATGGCAGCAACCGTTGCAATTGTTGCGCCAGTTGCTGCTCGACTGCGGCCTTACCGAAACCTGCAAATGGGGCGTGCCCTGCTACATGCACGGCAAACAAAACCTGCTGATGCTGTATGCGCTGAAAGACTATTGCGGACTGAGTTTTTTGAATGGTGCATTGCTGGAAGATACCGCACAACTGCTGACCAAACAGGGCGACAATGTGCAGGCTGGTCGCATCATGCGGTTTACAGATGGGGCGCAGGTAGCCAAATTATCTACTACGATAAAAGCTTATGTGTTTGAAGCCATGGCGGCTGTGGATGCGGGCATCAAACCCGTGCTGAAAAAAACAGCCGAACCTGTACCGGAAGAATGGCAACAACTGCTGCAGGAATGGCCCGATGTGGCGAAAGCTTTTGCTGCATTAACGCCGGGCCGGCAGCGGGGTTATCTGCTGCATTTCAACAGCGCCAAACAATCGGCTACCCGCAGAAGCCGCATGGAAAAATGTCTGCCGAAAATATTGGCCGGGCTTGGGTTTCATGATTGATGAGACGCGGATGTATGGGACGCGGATGAAGGCGGATAAAACGGATTTTCGCCGATTGTTTTGGGGTGAGGAATTTGTTTTTGTTTAGCCGCAGATGCACGGATTATTATCTCTCGCAGGCCTCCCGGCCTGTGAGAAAGCGTTACTCGGGTGCAATGAAATGCGAGCCGCAGATTCACAGATTATTTGATGTAATCATCCCCATTTTAATTTGTGAATTCGTGGCCTAAATAAATAACGAGGGGCCGCAGATGCACTGATTATTTACAGCGATTCTCAAATTTTAATCTGTGAATCTGTGGCTATAGCATAACATCCGCTCTCCCAACCCGAAGCAAAAACAGTGCTGCGGCGCAATTCAGTTACCTTCGCGGCTATGCAACTTTCTTCTGATCGACTCGCCGTCATTCTCGAACGATTGTCTATTGCGGCCCTCAACCCCATGCAGGAAGCCAGTCTGGCAGCCTGCCAGCAACACGATGAAGTGGTGCTGCTGTCGAACACCGGCTCTGGTAAAACACTGGCTTTTTTATTGCCGCTATTGCCACAACTACAGCAATCACCTAAAAATAGTACTACACTTATTTTATCGCCCACCCGTGAATTGGCACTGCAAATAGAAGCCGTGTTTAAGAGCATGGGCACCGGCCTGAAAGTGACCTGCTGCTACGGTGGCCACAAAGTGGAGATAGAAGAAAACAGTTTGAAACAAGCCCCTGCCCTGCTCATTGGTACCGCCGGTCGCATAGCCGATCACATTCGCCGCGGCAATTTGCAAACGCAACACATTACTACACTGGTGATTGATGAGTTTGACAAATCGGTAGAGTTGGGCTTTGAAGAAACCATGGCTTTCATTGTGGGTGAACTGCCTGCACTGCGCAAAAAAATACTCGCCTCGGCCACCAATATTGAGCCACTGCCCGCCTTTTTACACATGCAGCAACCGCAAGTGCTCAACTTTGTAAATGACGCAGAACTGCCGCAGGAAAAATTAGCATTGCAAGTATTGCATTGCAAAGAGAAAGACAAGATTGACAGTTTGTTTCGCCTCATTTGCCACCTGGGTAACCGCAGTACAATTGTGTTTTGCAATCACCGCGAAGCGGTAGAACGTACCGCACAACTGCTGAAAGAAAAAGACATCCTCAATGTGTTTTACCATGGATCAATGGAACAACGCGACAGAGAAACGGCGTTGTGCAAATTCAGCAATGGAACGGTAAACGTATTGGTGACAACCGACCTGGCTTCCCGTGGTCTCGACATTGACAATATCCGCTACATCGTGCATTACCATTTGCCACATACCGAAGCCAGCTTTACGCACCGCAATGGCCGCACTGCCCGTATGGATGCCAGTGGCACCGTCATCATGATGCTGGGCCCCGATGAAAAAATGCCAGCCTATGTAACCACCACCCACAGCCATATTGAATTGCCTGCTACGGCAGAAATTCCGGAGAAACCAAAATGGACAACGCTGTTTATTGCTGCCGGTAAAAAGACAAAGTAAACAAGGTAGACGTGGTAGGCTTGCTGACACAAAAAGGCCAACTGAAACCGGAAGACATTGGCCTGATAACGGTGAAAGATTTTTACACTTTTGTAGCCATCCGCAAGTCGAAAGCCAGCCATTGCCTTACCCTTGTTCAGCAACAAAAAATAAAAGGCATCAAAGCAAAAATTGCCATCGCCAAATAAGCCGCATGAACTTTTTTACCGCAAAAGGATTGGTGACGATTACCTGTCACAAACGCATTGCTCCTTACCTGGAGCAGGAAGTGAAAGCACTGGGTTTTACTGTGGAAGAAACCTTCATCACCGGTGTAAAACTGCAGGCCAGCATCAATGAATGCATCCGGCTCAACCTCAACCTGCGTTGTGCCAGCCAGGTGCTGTATCAACTGAAAAGTTTTACCGCCGATAGTGCCGATGATATTTACCATGCACTCAAAGATTTTCCGTGGGAAAAAGTGCTGCCGCCCAATGGTTATTTTTCGGTGACCAGCAACGTGCAACATCCCAGCATCAACAACAGCATGTTTGCCAACCTGCGGGTAAAAGATGCCATTGTAGACCGCATTCGTAATTTGACAGGCAACCGGCCTTCGAGTGGCGCTGCACTCACCGGCACTGTCATTCATTTGTTTTGGAAAAATGAAGAAGCTGCGGTGTTCATTGATGCCAGCGGCGATAGTTTGGCCCGTCATGGCTATAGAAAAATTCCTGGCCTTGCACCCATGCTCGAAGGCTTGGCAGCAGCTACCATTTTGGCGACGCAGTGGGATCGGCAATCGCCCTTCATCAACCCCATGTGTGGCTCTGGCACACTGGCCATTGAAGCAGCATTGATAGCTACCAACAGAAGGCCCGGCCTGTTTCGTAACAGTTTTGCCTTTATGCACTTACAGGGCTACGATGATGCCGTGTATTTGCAGGAAGATGCCCTGCTGGAAGAACAGATTGTTGATGTGCCCGGCCTACGCATCATAGCCAGCGACAACAACCCCAAGGCCATTGAAAATGCCCGCAAAAATGCAGTGGCAGCCGGTGTGGCTCACCTCATTGAATTTGTACTCTGTGACTTTGCGGCAACACCTGTGCCTGCCGATGGCAAGGGCGTGATGATGATGAACCCCGAATACGGCGAACGATTGGGAGAAGCAGCTGCACTCGAAGCCACATACAGCCGCATCGGCGATTTTATGAAACAGCAATGTGGCGGTTATTGGGGCTATATTTTTACCGGCAATATGGAACTGGCCAAAAAGATTGGCCTCAAAGCCAAACGCCGCATTGAGTTTTACAACAGCACCATCGACTGTCGGCTGCTGGAGTATGAACTGTACGCCGGTAGCCGCAGAACACCTCAAGAAAGCTGACCAACATCAGGGTTTACAGGCCGCAGTTGCCATTCATTTACAAATGAATGCTGTTAGCCATTTTCACAATACGGCAACAACCCTGTTTGTTACATTTGGTTGGTAGTGAATAATTGTATGCGCCATTTTCTTTTGATATGTGTGTTACTGAGCTGGGGCTGGTTTAGCCTGCAGCAAGGTAGTATTGTGCTGCAAACAGAAAGCATGAGTGCAACTGCCAACATGGAGCAGTGTGAAAGTGAGGAAGAAGAACATTGCCCCATGCAAAGCAAAAAGCCTTTGTGCTGTAGCGAAGAAGGCTGCGCCAGAACCAACTGCACTGCGCAGTGGGGCATTTGGCTGCAGCAATGGCAAACTGACGACAACGAACTCATCCATGCTGTTTTCAGCACCACCACTATCCTGCAAGGTCGTTACCTCGCATGGAGTCCGAATCCCAATATTGATGTAGCCACACAACCTCCCGATTGCTAAAAACACACCACGCACAACACACGTTTCTACATCATTTCAAAAAAAGAATCTCATGAAAAAAATAACCATCCTCGCTACAGCATTGATGCTGACTACTGCTCTTGCATTTGCTTTCCAAACAAAACCTGCCGCACAAGAAAAGCCCGCCGCTGAAAAATGCGAAAAAGGCTGCTGCAAAGGCAAAGAAGGCGAAAAGAAAGAATGCAGTAAAGACGAGAAAGATGCCAAGGGTTGCTGCGAAAAAGGCGACAAGGGCAAGAAAGGAAAGAAAGGCAGCAAGGCTTAATGCTTGGCTTGCATTTTTATACAACAGCGCCGGGGCCATTGCTCCGGCGTTTTGTTTATTTATCCGTTCTACTTACAACTGAATGTCCGACTTATTACATGGCAATGTCATAAGCCACTGACAACTGTGCTGCAATTTTTTCTTTTACAGTTTCAGCTGCAAATGAATGACGAATGGCTTCGAGGTTGCAGCGTTTGAATTGTGCCAATGTCCATTGAAAATAGTGCTGCAAGATGTCGTATTCTTTTGCCAGCGTAGTATCAGAAATGGTACGGGCATCGGTATTAATGCTCATGCTGATGCCCGCATCATAAATGCGGTTGGCAGGATGATTCTCTATCACATCAAACACATTTACTTGGATGTTGCTAGTAGGACAAACCTCGAGGTGAATGTCTTGGTCCCGTAAATATTGCATCAGTTTTGGGTCTTCAATACAGCGTACGCCATGCCCAATGCGGGTTGGATGAAAATGCTGCAAGGTTTCCCACATGCTGTCGGCCCCACGGGCTTCACCGGCATGGGCCGTGCAGGGTATGCCTTTTTCTTTGGCATAGGCAAAGGCTTTGATATGGGCATCAATCGGGAAACCTGCTTCATCGGCGGCAATATCAAAAGCCACAATTCTTGTGCCCTTGAATTGCTCCACCAGCTGCACTGTCTCCATGCTTTGTGCTTCGTTGTAATGGCGTAGTGTAGCACAAATGATGTTGGCTTCAACACCGTAAGTAGCGACTCCTTCTTCTGCCGCATCAGCTACCGCTTGCACCACTTCAACAGGCGTTAGTCCGCCCATGGTGTGCAGCAATGGTGCAAAACGAATTTCGGCATACCACACATTGTCTGCCTGCAGTTGTTTAAACAAATCCAGTGTCACCAACCGCAGTTGCTCTTTGGTTTGCATCAGTTCAAAGCCTTTGATGGCCCGGGTGATGTAATCGGCCAGATCAGTACACTTGGCAGGTGCAACAAACGAAGCCCGATAGTCTTCATAAGTAATGGCCGGATTGAGTTGTTGCACCACTTCATAGCTCAATGAGCAGTCGAGGTGTAAATGCAATTCTACTTTAGGAAGAGAAGCAATATTCATGTGTAGAGGCTTTGAACATTCAACAAGATGCAAAAAAGAAAATCGACAATAGGCCTACCAGAAAAATGCTACCAAAGAGCAGCAGTTTTTTTCGCCATTGAAAACGACGCAATTCTTCATCACTTGAAAACTCCGGCATATTGTTCGTATTGATGCTGACGTTTTTTTAACCAAGAAAAAGCAACGGCACAAGCGATGCACACCACAATGAGTACAGCCCACAACAAACTGTAGCCGCCAAGCTGCGCCAGCCATGCACCAGTAGCAGGTCCTACTACCTGTGCCACACTCCAGCTGAGGGTGTAGCCTGCAGCATATTGGCCACGGTTCCAGGCATTGCTGCGCTGCATGATGAGGGTATTCATAAAAGGCATGGCCAGCATTTCGCCCAATGTCATCAGCGTCATGCAGGCGAGTGCCAGTACCAGTGGAGTAATATTGGGCAACAGCAAAATGCCAAAGCCTACAGCGTTGGCCATGCAGCCCATTACAATGTATTGCATGGGTTGACGCTTGCCCTCCCAACGATTTACCAACAGCATTTCAAACAAAGCAATAATTACTCCGTTCATTCCCAGCACCACGCCTATCATCGATTCACCCAGATGCCAGCTTTCTTTCCAATACACCGGCACCAACCTAAACACCAGAAAGAAACAGGTATTAAACAATGCCGTGAGTAAAATAAAGCGAATGAAGAATGCATCCTGCCAGGGCTTTTTTACCACAGCTGGCGACGCTTCTTGTGGTTGTGTGGCCGCCCTTTTTTTGGCCGACGGCAACAACAGCACAATGAGCAAACCCGCTACAATATTGCTACCGCCATCTACAAAAAACAACCAGTGATAATCATACGCAGCAATCAATCCGCCAAGCGAAGCGCCGCTGGCCCAACCAATGTTGATGGCCAACCGGTTGAGCGAATATGAACGGGTAATATTTTCTGGTTTGCTATAGGCTGCAATGGCTGTAAAGTTGGCGGGGCGAAATGCTTCGGCTACAAAACTGAGCACCACCGTGAGCAAACACAACTGCGAATAGTCTTGCACAAATGCAAAGCCGATAAACAACAGCCCACTCACAATACTGGTAAAAATTTGTACCGGCCGAAAGCCGATTTTATCGACCATAAAACCACCTGCTGAGGCACCCAACACCGAACCCACTCCAAATAAGGTAATGATAAGACCGGCATCGGCCAGGCTGCGGTGCATGCTTTGGGTAACGTACATGCTCATGAACGGCACCGCCATGGTACCGGCACGGTTAATCATCATGACCAAGCTCAGCAGCCAGGTTTCTTTGGCCAGTCCGGTAAATGACTGTCGATAGCTATGTACAATTTTTGCCAGCATACAATAGGTTGCGAAGTAAAAAGGGATTAGCACAACGGCCAACGCAACCGTATGAATTGTGTATAAACAAATGCCTCCGGGTTAGTACAAATGTTTGTTCTCCATTTGCTGCCATGTTTTAAACGCAATGTCCTGATTGGGCACCCGCAGCGCAATAAACGGAATACGCCGCTCTGCTTTGGGCAAATTGATTTCGTCGTAAATGAACTGATCGTCGAAGCCAACTGCAGCAGCATCTGCCGGCTCATTGGCATAATACACTTTATCGGGCCGGGCCCAGTAAATGGCACCGAGGCACATGGGGCAAGGTTCGCAGCTGCAATACATTTCACAACCATCCAACTGAAAGCTAGCCAGCGCTGCACAAGCCTTGCGAATGGCCACCACTTCGGCATGGGCCGTGGGGTCGTTGCTGCAGAGCACTTCGTTGTGAGCACGGGCTATCACTTCATCGCCTTTTACTATGATGCAGCCAAATGGCCCACCATGACCTGCATGTAATCCCAACGTACTTTCTTCAATTGCCAGTTGCATGAAATGCTTTTCCCGATCTGTAATCATACCACAAATTAATACAATTGCCGTCTTCACATCATGCTGCTGTGCCGAAGGCCGTGGTGTGCCTACAAAACCACATATTTGCTTTTTCCTTTTACTATGAAAAAACTTTACTTCATGCTGCTCGTTTGTCTGTTGCAGCTATTTGTAGCCCAAGCGCAGCAATTGGATTATGTGGTGAGCATGCCCAATGCAGCGCATCACGAAGCCAACATTGAATTGACCGTTACCCATGCGCCGGCACAGCCACTCACTTTTCGTATGAGCCGCTCCTCGCCGGGCCGCTATGCCACCCATGAGTTTGGAAAAAACGTGTACAACGTATTTGCCAGCAATGAAAAAGGACAACCACTCCCTTGCATTAAAACCGATGCAGATGTATACGTGGTTGAAAAACACAATGGCACCGTAACATTGAACTACACTTTGTTTGCCAACCATGCCGATGGCACCTATGCATCGGTTGACCCAACAGGTTTGCACCTGAACATGCCTGCCAGTTTTATGTGGGTAAAAGGATTGGAACAAGCACCCATCAGCATTCGCTTTGTACTACCCGACAGCAACTGGACAGTAGCGACACAACTGCATCCCACCAAAGACCGTTACACTTTTACTGCGCCCCACCTGCAGTACTTTATGGATGCACCTACCAAGGCTGGAGCCATTCGCTACCGCAGCTGGCAGCAGTCCATTGGCAACCAACCTGCACAAACCATTCGCATTGCATTTGATACCGATGCCAGCGATGCCGCCATTGATGCATTTACTACATCAGTGAAAAAAATTGTAACAGAAGCCGGCGCTGTGTTTGGCGCCTATCCAAGGTTTGACAATGGCACCTACACGTTTTTAGCCAGCATGCATCCTTGGGCCCAAGGCGATGGCATGGAACATCGTAACTCCACCATGATTTCGATGCCCACACGTGGCGATAACATTCAATTTGCACTGGGTACATTTTCACATGAGTTCTTTCATGCCTGGAATGTAGAACGCATTCGACCTGCAACGTTGGAGCCTTTCAATTTTGAAAAAAGCAACATGAGTGATGGCTTGTGGTTAGCAGAAGGCTTTACGCAGTACTATGGTGAATTGCTCGAAGTACGCAGCGGATTGATGCAAGAAAAAGATTGGCTGCAAAGCATGAACAGCCTCATCAATACCAAACAAAACAGACCCGGCGGCAAATATCATTCGGTGATACAAAACAGTGAGTATGCTGTGTTTACAGATGCAGGAACGGCCATTGATAAAACCAATTTCAACAATACATTCAGCAGCTACTATGTAACTGGAGCTGCAACTGCCCTCGCATTGGATCTCACATTACGCAGCCGGTTCAACACTTCATTGGATGCATACATGCAACTGCTGTGGCAGACACATGGCCAACCAGAAAAACCTTACAGCATGGCCGATTTGGAAAAAGCACTGGCCACGCTTACCAAGGATGCAACCTTTGCGCAACAGTTTTTTGCGCAGTATGTGGCCGGTACCAAACTTGTTGATTATGCTTCGTTGGTAAAAGCGGCTGGCTGGCAACTGCAATTGAAAGAATCCGGCAAGGCCTGGGCCGGCAACCAACTCAGAGAGCAAGAGGGCAAACTGCTGATTGCATCACCCACCTTACGGGGCACACCACTGTATGATGCTGGTTTGGATGCAGGCGATGAGCTCATCAGCGCCGATGATGTACCAATGAAACAAATGAGCCATTGGGTGCAATTGCTGCAAAGCAAAAAGCCCGGCGATTCATTGACAATGCACTATCGCCACCGGGGTCGTGATATGCATACCACTTTGGTATTGGCAGAAAATCCGGAGTGGCAACTGTCCGAAAATCCAACCGCAAATGCTGCCAGCAAAACTTTTCGCAGCGAATGGTTGGGTAGCAAAGCCAATCAATAGGAATAACTGTAACAAATGCAATAGGCGAATTCACATTCGCCTATTTTTATAGCTACGAAAGACTTGCTTGTATGGAAACCTATGGTAAAGTATTGCTGATTGCGATGCCTGCTTTTTTGGTATTGGTATTGTTTGAAAAATGGTACGGCTGGCGCAAAGGCTTTGATACGGTCAACAATATGGATATGATTTCGAGCCTCAGCTCGGGCATTACCAATGTAACCAAAGACGTACTGGGGCTGAGTGTTGGCATTCTTACCTACGCTTATCTGGTGAAGCATGTGGCCATCTTTCACATCAGTAATCATGTGCTTACGTACATCATTGGTTTTATCGTCATCGATTTTCAGGCATATTGGGTGCATCGCTGGAATCACAAAATCAACATCCTCTGGAACCACCACATCATTCACCACAGCAGCGAAGAATTTAATCTGGCTTGTGCCCTGCGGCAAAGCATTTCGGTGTTTGTGAACTTCTTTGCGTTTTTGCTATTACCAGCGGCGCTGCTCGGTGTGCCCACCGAAGTATTGGCTGTGATTGCCCCCTTGCATTTGTTTGCCCAGTTTTGGTACCATACACGCCATATTGGTAAAATGGGTTGGGTAGAAAAAGTATTGGTAACCCCCAGCCACCACCGGGTACATCATGCCATCAATCCAGAGTATCTCGATAAAAATTTAGCCGCCATTTTTATCTGGTGGGACAAATGGTTTGGTACTTTTCAAGAAGAGCTGGATGATGTGCCTCCTGTGTACGGCATCACCCGCCCGGCAGCCACCTGGAATCCTATCAAAATCAACTTTCAACATTTGTGGCTGCTCATGAAAGATGCGTGGCGCACCCGCAATTGGTGGGATAAATTGCGCATCTGGTTTATGCCTACTGGCTGGCGTCCACAAGATGTGGAGCAACAATATCCAGTGTTTAAAATTGAGGATGTGTACCACTTTGAAAAATACCAGCCACCGCATCATGCATGGCTGCCGGCATGGAGTTGGGTACAGCTAACATTTATGTTGTGCATCATCAGTTTTTTCTTTGGCAATATTGCTGCCATTGGTGCGCCCAACATGTTTGTGTACGGTGCTTTCATTTTTTTAAGTGTATATGCTTACACAGAGCTGATGGATCAAAATAAAAATGCAGTGCTGTGGGAAGCGTTGAAAAATGCGCTGGCCATTGGCTGGATTATCTACACCGGCGATTGGTTTGGCATGGGCAGTTGGCAAAGCTGGACCATACCGGTGCTCATTGCCTATTGCATTGTATCAACTGTTGTGGTGGCATGGTTTTGCTGGCAAATAAAGCCAATGCAACACAAGCCCGTGCTGGCAAAAGCATGATGCTGCAAGGCATTTGTGATATGCTATTTTTTGTGGGCAGATGGTAAAGGCTGTTTAGCTGATGTTTCAGTATGGTGGAATTCTTTCAATCATTTATTCAAATGAGGGGTACTGTGTGCAACAGCCCGCTGCTACTGCATACAACCTGTTGTTGATTGCTGACCATGCCAATTATTTTTACAGCATCAAACCAAACACATGGCAATCAGGATATTCATCACAGGCGGCACTTTCGACAAAGAATACGATGAGATTACAGGTCAGTTGTTTTTTAAAGAAACACACCTGCCCGAAATGCTGAAGCTGGGCCGCAGCAAGCTGAATGTAGACATCCGCACCCTGATGATGATAGACAGCCTGCAAATGACCCCTACCGACCGTGAACTGATTGCCGAGCAGTGCATTCGTTGCGAACACAACCGCATCATCATTACCCACGGCACCGATACGATGGTAGAAACCGCCGCTGTACTGGCTGGCAAAAACATTAATAAAACCATCGTTATTACTGGTGCTATGATCCCGTACAAGTTTGGCTCCAGCGATGGATTGTTTAACCTCGGTAGTGCCATGGCCTTTGTACAAACCTTACCCAAAGGCGTGTATGTAGCTATGAATGGCCGATGGTTCAATTGGAATAATGTATGGAAGAACCGGCAAACCGGCATTTTTGAAGAACTACCATAATAGTCGGGAAGTCGGAAAAGTCCGGAGTCTGTAGACAGACGACCAAAGTCAACCGCCATACTCTTTGTCTCCTCTCCTTTGGAGAGATTGGGAGAGTTGAAATGACAGAAAGATAGAAAGTCCGAATATTTGTAGCCACTGGTTGCTTTTTCATCATTTTTTCAAAAAAAATTACTACCAGCTGTTGTCGGTGGTCGGTAGTCTGTGGTCCATAATTATCCCCATCTTTGCGGGCTTCGGTCATTTTCAATTGTGTCATGTTGGTTCGGGAATTCAAACAAACGCTACGGTTATCCATTCCGCTCATTGTAAGCAATGTGGCACAGGTAGGTCTCGGCCTCATCGATAGTGCCATGGTGGGTTCTATCAGTTACAAGCAGTTGGCCGCCAGCAGCTTTGTTATCAATGCCATCGGTATTCCGCAGGTTATATGCATCGGCATGACCATTGCCATCACAGCGTTGGTCAGTATTGCACGTGGGCAAAACGATACAGTGGCAGCCAGCAGCTTTTTATACAACGGCGTTTTTCTCAGCACGTTGGTCAGCATCATCATAGCCAGTATTTGTACCATTGCCTCGCCACTGCTTTGGCACATGGGCCAGGAACCCGAAGTAGTCGCCCTAGCAGCACCCTATTTCAAGGTGATGATTTGGAGCCTGGTGCCCATGACTTTTTTCCTGAGCATGAAACAATTTAGCGATGCGCTGGAAATGACCCGCATCGGCATGTTTCTATCATTCATGAGTTTGCCCTTGAATGCGCTGCTCAACTGGCTGTTCATTTTTGGCAACCTCGGCCTGCCCCGCATGGAACTGTTGGGTGCCGGGGTAGGCACACTGCTTACCCGTGTAGTGGAGGCTATTGTGATGTTGTACATCATTTTCAACAGCAAGGCATTTACCAAATATGTTGCTGTAAAAAAGAAGCTTGGAAAATACAACGCAAACGTATTGCTGAACTGCTACACATTGGCATTCCCAGTGGCCTGCAGTTGGTAATGGAAGCAGGTGCCTTTAGTGTGAGCGGCATCATGGTTGGTTGGCTTGGTGCCACGGCACAAGCGGCGCACCAAATTGCACTGAACTGTGCCAGCACAACGTTTATGGCAGTGCTGGGCCTTAGCATGGGCAGCAGCATCCGCACGGCACATGCGTATGGCAGTAATGATGTACCAAGGCTCAAACGCATTGGCGTAAGCACCATCGCTGGCGGTTTAATTTATGGCGTGGTCACGGGTTTGTTGTTCATCTTGTTCCGCTATCAATTACCCTATTTATTCAACTCAGAAGCGGCGGTTGTAACGCTGTCGGCGCAACTGTTATTGGTAGCGGCTTTATTTCAGGTAAGTGATAGCCTGCAAGCTATTGGTGCCGGCCTTTGCCGGGGTATTAAGGATGTAAAAGTGCCAACTATACTGGTGGCAGTAGCCTATTGGGTCATCGGCATTCCGGTTGGCTATTGGCTCGCATTTGAACAAGGTTGGGGAGCCAGTGGTATTTGGTGGGGTTTTGTAGTGGGCTTAAGCATGGCTGCGCTATTTTTGAACCGCCGATTTTTGCGAATGGTTTCAAAGAAAGTTGTCTGACAATTACGTTCCTGCATGTATTACATTCCGCTACAACAACCGCTTGATCCCGCCTTTATGGACGGACTACTCGAACTGGGTTGGTACAGAATGTCGCAGTCTGTATTTACAACACCTTATATCTATTTATCGGAAACAGAAGTGTATGAAGCTTTGTGGGCCCGCATAGTCTTAAGCAAATGGCAGCCCTCTGGAACACATCTGCAATTGCAAAAACGCAATGCCCGGTTTAACCTTCGTGTATCGCCTTTTCGGCTGGATGATGAAATTGAATACCTCTACCGGTTATACAGGCAATCCATCGATTTTGAAGTAAGCAATAACGTCAAATCCTATTTGCTGGATCGAGCAGTCAGCCAACTTTTTTCCTACAAAAACGTGGACTTTGTATGATGGGAACGAATTAATTGGAGTTAGTTATTTTGATGAAGGCGTTTTATCAAATGCAGGTATCCTCACTTTCTTTCATCCCAACTATCGTAAATACAGCCCCGGTTTGTATTTGTACCTGGAGAGTGTACGGCTGGCAAAACAACAAGGCAAAGAATATTTCTATCCCGGCTACATAGCCATGCAAAATCCCAAGTTTGATTACAAGCTGAAAGCCGGTATTGATGCCATAGAACTCTGGGATATTCAGCAAATGCATTGGTATCCTTACCGCAAAAGCAGACATGCACTTCAAAACACTACCGCAAACAGTGCGATTTAGCCTGCAACCGTTTGCAGAAGGCTTAGCAGTTTAAAATCAAGCATTTAACCTAATCTCCGTTTCACTAATAGCAGTACATATTCTACATCAGCGATTCACTTGTAGTATATCGCCTACAAAATCAGTCATTTAATTGTCATCACGACGTTTATACTGCTCCAAAAATGGTGACGCAACTCACTGCATAGTGCCAAAACCCGTAGCATCTTTGTATCAGTTTAAGGGTTTAGGGTATTAATGATTCCCCCGGTCTTCACCGGGGGTTTCGCTTTTTTGTCACTTACCCAATTTCAATTCTGCCCCTTGAGCCATTGGCTCTAATTGATTACTACACTACAAGAATGTGTTGATTCGTAGAACTATTACGACAAATTGTTGAAAAGTCGCATCAAATACCACCACAATTGTGACTTACGTCATAACCACTCCTGAATGCCTGACGTAGTTTTACATCAGTTTAAGGGTTTAGGGTATTAATAACCCCCTCGGTCTCCACCGAGGGGGTTCGTTTTTATAATATCCACGAAATTTTAATGGCTAAACAAGAACCTATTTCTAATAGTTTTGTCTAAAAACCGTCAATATTTCAACAGTTTGGCTACAATTCATTCAAAGAAATAAAACCATCGATAGATGTTTTGAAAAGTTTTTTTTCAAAGTGTTTCAACTTATTCACATTCCCCCTATCTTTATATCAGTTTAAGGGTTTAGGGTTTTGAAGAGTCCTCCAGTCTCTACTGGGGGGCTCATTCTTTTTAAGGGTATACCTCATGTTCCGGCATAAAAAAACCGCCTCTTACGAAACGGTTTCCATTGACAAATTTTCTGTTCTACTTGGTAGATTTTCTTACAGAGCCCCCGCTGTTTACATCAATACTGCGAATAATGGCATCGCCTTTATAGGTCACAAAACCACCACTATTGGCCTTAGCGGTTATTTCCTTTTTTACAGTTACCTGTGCCCCGCCACCACTATTCACGTTGGCTTGCAGAAAATTAGCTGTAAAATCATACCCTTTGAAAATTCCACCACTATTCGCTTCAATTTCCAACTTTTCGGCATGGCCTGAAATGGCAATTGTACCACCACTATTTTGCTTACAAGTAAGACTGTTGCCTTCAAACTGACCTTTTATGCTGGCACCGCTACTGGCTTTAAGATCGGTAAGCGATGTGTAGCTCACATACACTTTAATGCGCCAGGTCTTGGTCATTTTCCAAAATTTCCAATCGTTTTCGACACCAATCTTCAAAACTCCATCTACAACCTGGGTGATAACCCGCTTATCTACTTCATCTGAGCTGGCACTAACGGCCAATCCGATTTCCTGCCCCTGAGCAATCACTACTTCAATGCCTGAACTAGCTTCTATGGCATGAAAGGGCGATACATTCCGCTTTTTTGCTTGGGTATCCACAAAGGTTTGGGCTGCCGCCGGAATGGAAATAAGCAGCAAGAAATAGGCGATAAGTTGTTTCATCTGTTGATTTTTTGGTGTGAAAATGTAATGGGAAACCTTCCCGCATCCTGATACGCACTTGTCTTACATTTTGTTACAATACCAGAAACTCACCCCATGAAAAATATTTAAACAATTCTGTCTAAATCAAGGCAGAAAAAAAGAGGCTTTTTATATTCATGGCTATGAACAAAAGATCCTTTCTCAAAAAACTGAGCCTGCTAGGTGCAGGTACCACTGCTTTTGGACAATCGATGGCCAATTGGATACAATTGCATGAAGGCAAGTCAGCAACAGAACTGGCCGCCGATGAATCTTTTTGGGAAGGAATCCGGGCTGGTTACATGCTCAAGCCCGAGTACATCAATCTGGAAAACGGTTATTACTGTATTCAACCCCAGGAAATTCTACAAAAATATCAGCAACACATTCGGGACGTAAACCTGCAAGGCGCCTACTACATGCGCACCGTGCAGTGGGAAAACAAGCAGAAAGCAGCTGCAAAACTGGCTACTGTTGCCGGCTGCAGTCCTGAGGAACTGATCATCACCCGAAATACCACAGAGAGCCTCGACATGATTATTGCCGGTCTCAACTGGCAAGCGGGGGATGAAGCCATCATGGCCGAGCAGGACTATGGAGCTATGCTCGACATGTTTGCACAAATCAGTAAGCGATATGGGGTAGTTTGTAAGCGGCTATCGGTGCCCAATCATCCGGCCAGCGATGATGAAATTGTGCAGCTGTATGCCAATGCCATCACACCCAAAACAAAGCTCTTGATGGTATGCCATATGATTAATATTACCGGACAAATATTGCCTGTAAGAAAAATTGCGGACATGGCCCACAGCAAAGGGGTTCAGGTATTAGTAGATGGAGCCCATGCATTTGCGCATATCCAATTCAATATACCTGATTTGCACTGCGACTATTACGGTGCCAGTTTGCACAAATGGCTGAGCGTTCCATTAGGTGCCGGTTTGCTGTATGTAAAAAAAGACCGCATTGATAGCGTTTGGCCATTGCTGGCAGAAGGCCCAAAACCATCTGGAGATATTAGCAGGCTCAATCATATTGGCACTCATCCTGTGGCCACCGATTTAACCATTTCCGATGCTATTGATTTTTACCAGCAACTGGGCCCTGCCCGAAAAGAAGCCCGCCTTAGATTTCTGCAGCAATACTGGACCTCGAAGGTGAGGAAACTGCCTAACATCATCCTCAACACGCCAGAGGATCCACAACGTAGCTGTGCCATTGCCAACGTTGGTATCGCTGGTATACATCCTGCAAAACTGGCTGAAACGCTGCTCAAAGAATTCAAGATTTATACGGTAGCCATTGATGGCGCCAACGTGCATGGCTGTAGAATTACCCCCAATATTTATACCACAACTACTGAGTTGGATGTGTTCATCAATGCACTGCAAACGATGGCAGCAAGGGCATAATTTCAATGTTGCTGCAGCGAGTATAGATAATGTTTGAGAAAAGTTGAACAAGATTGAACATTCTCCAAAAGCCTTGTCGTACTTATCCACAGCCCTGTAGTGCACACCACTACCCTGATGGGTTACCCCTACTACAAAGCGGTATTAAAACCGTACTCACTATTGTTCACTAAACAAAAACACATGGTACAAAAGACTTACTTCAAGACAAAAGATTACGCCAAAGTAAAGTTCACCATCAGCCCTGAAAATGCTGAAACTGTAGCGGTTTTGGGCCTCAATGGCGACTGGGAAACCACAGTTGACATGAAAAAGAAAAAGGATGGTTCATTTGCCACTGAAGTAACCCTGCCCAAAAACTCAAAGCACGAATTCAAATATCTTGTAAATGCGCAGGAGTGGTTGAACGAACCAGAAGCTGACGAGCAGGTAGCCAACGCCTTTGGCGGAAGCAACAGCCTCATCTTGATTGACTAAAGGCTCCGCCAGCGGCTGCAACAAGCCACGGCGTTTTCATATAAAAACATACAACGAAATGCTGCCACTATGCTAGTGGTGGCATTTTTTGTATGTGATACTTGTATTGTGGTGTTATATATTACCACACAGTACTGTTATGCCTGTCATCAATGATTATTTTTTCCGATATAACCGGTAGGCCATATAGCTTAGGCCGGGCACAATAATGGCACCAAACCGGTACCAATGACGCTGTTGTGCCAGACCATAAGCCCACATCCACCAGGCCAGTACCGCACTGCCAATGATCAGTATCCAAAATAAAATGTGGGCTATCGGCTTTTCGTAAAAAGACCTCCGGCGAAAAGATGATTGCTGCATTATATCTGAAGTGGACACAAGCTGCAGTGGATGGCTTTGATGAAGAGGGCGTCTGCTGCTTACGTATTTCTATTTGTGTAGCAAAAGCTTCCGCAAATTGAAGAAAAGCCTGCTTATCCCACTGGTGGTCGGATAGGCGCAGTTGGTAGGGAAAAGGCGAAACTGAAATGTATAGATAGTTGTATTGCTCCAGCGACTTTGTCATGTCCGTGCCCGCTTTATAATACAAAATTTGCGACCAGCTGAAATGCCTTACCGTTCGCTTCAACACAGGCATTAAAGAAAAAGACCGGATTTCTTGCGTGATGCCACCATCATGTAAGGTGTACGTACAATTCCCAGCCAACAAGCCCATCATCAACAGGATTACTCCCATCAATACTGCAACGCTTACCCATACAGGAGCGCCAAGCAAAATGGGAATAAACATAGCCCCCATACCTGCTTGCATCATCAAGATAATACAGAGCCAAAAAGGCCAGCGAAAAGCCCGGCTATTGAAAACCGCTATGGGTGCTGCAGCATCTGTCGAAGTGTTCATACCATAAATGTCGGGCAGATGAGCATGCAACCAATACCCTGCAGCAGGTATAAAAAAAGCATGGCTTTCGCCATGCTTCTCCACTCCATTTTGAAGGAGTTTATTTCTTTTTGACCACGGCCTTTTTTGGTGCCGCTTTCTTGGCGGCTGCCTTTTTTGGTGCCGCTTTTTTTGCGGTGGCTTTTTTCTCAAATGCGTCGGGCACCTGCGCTACAATGATTGACTTCACTTCTTCTAAATCAATCACAGCGGCTTCTTCTTGGGTATACTTGCTTTTGCCAGGCTTACCCAGTTTCAGCATCTTCTTGCCGAAACGGATGTACGGACCCCAACGACCATTTTCAATACTGATTTTCAGCTCCGGCCATTGCTGTATATAGCGGTTCGATTCTTTCTCCACCTTGGCGGCAATGAGCTCATCGCAATCCTTCTGCGTCAGCGCATCAAAGTTGTAGCGACGTGGTACGTTGATGTACAAATCGCCCCATTTGATGAACGGGCCAAAGCGACCTTTACCCTTCGTCACGGGTTGTCCCTGATACGTAGCGATTGGTGCATCTGCCTGAACCTTTTCGGCTATCAAAGCTTGTGCACGGGCCATATCCACCGCCAGCGGATCTTCTCCTTTGGGCAGGCTGATGAAAGCATCCCCGTGTTTTACATACGGACCAAAACGACCAATGCCGACACTCACTTCTTTGCCGTCAAATTCGCCCAATGTGAAGGGCAAACGGAACAAATCCAATGCCTCTTCGAGGGTAATGGTTTCAATACTTTGGCCGGGGCGAAGGCTGGCAAACAATGGCTTTTCTTCATCATCCACACTGCCAATTTGTATCATGGCGCCAAAGCGGCCCATGCGGGCAAAGACGGGCTTGCGGCTTTCGGGGTGTTCGCCCAAATGACGCTCCCCCTGTGGCACGGTCGGCATGCTCCATGGTTTCTTCTACTTCCTTATGAAAAGGATCGTAAAAGTTGCGCACCATGCTGTTCCACTGCTGCTTGCCTTCGGCTACTTTATCAAACTCTCCTTCTACCCTGGCGGTAAAAGAATAGTCCATCACATTTTCAAAATGCTTGTTCAAAAAGTCGGTTACCACAAATCCAAGATCCGTTGGAAACAGCTTGGCTTTTTCAGCACCATAGTTTTCCATTTGCGTAGCGGAAGAAACCTTATCAGCTTTCAATTTCCAAATAACTACGCTGCGTTGCTGCCCTTCGCGGTCTTCTTTTACCACATAGCCACGCTTGAGGATGGTAGAAATGGTTGGTGCATACGTAGAAGGACGGCCAATGCCGAGTTCTTCCAGTTTCTTTACCAGCGACGCTTCTGTATAGCGGGCTGTTGGGCGTGAATATTTTTCAGCAGCCGTCATTTCCAGCAAGTCAACAGACTGGCCCACACTCAGGTTAGGCAGACGGCCATCTTCTTGCTCGTCTTCTTCATCGGAGCCTTCCAGATATACTTTCAAAAAGCCATCGAACTTAATGACTTCACCACTGGCAGACAGTTCTTCGCCATTGGTGCTGATGCCAATTTTAGCCGTTGTTTTTTCCAGTTCGGCATCGGCCATTTGCGAAGCGATGGTCCGTTTCCAAATCAGGTCGTACAGGCGGGCACCTTCTGCATCATCAATGCTGGAATGCTCCATGTACGTGGGGCGAATGGCTTCGTGTGCCTCTTGTGCACTTTCGTTTTTGTTTTTGTACTTGCGTATTTGCAAATACCTTTTGCCATAGTTGTTTTCGATGGTATTGCCAATGGCGCCGAGAGCCGTATCACTCAGGTTCACACTATCGGTACGCATGTAGGTAATGTGACCCGCTTCGTACAACTTTTGGGCAATGAGCATGGTTTTGGCCACACCGTAGCCCAGCTTGCGGCTTGCTTCCTGTTGCAAAGTGGAAGTGGTAAAAGGTGCAGCCGGTGTACGTTTACCAGGCTTCACTACAATATCTTTTACTTTATAAGCAGCACCGAGGCAACTGTTTAAAAATTGCTCCGCAAGTTGGCCGTTGGCAAAACGACCACCTTCTGCAGAGAAACTCACGTCTTTGCCATTGAGGTCTTTGCCGGTGAAATGTGCTTTTACTACAAAAGCACTCTCCGCCTTAAACGTGTTGATTTCTCTTTCCTTATCTACAATCAGTTTTACTGCAACGCTTTGCACACGGCCGGCACTCAGGCCACCCTGGCGGCCAATTTTGCGCCACAACACCGGGCTGATTTCAAAACCCACAATGCGGTCGAGCACCCGGCGGGCCTGCTGGGCGTTTACCAGATTCATGTTTACCGTACGAGGGTTGGCCACCGCTTTTTGAATGGCGGGCTTGGTGATTTCATGAAACACAATCCGCTTGGTGGTGGCAGGATCCAAATCGAGCACTTCGCACAAGTGCCAGCTGATGCTTTCTCCTTCACGGTCCTCATCGCTTGCCAACCAAACTTCCTCAGAAGATTTTGCCAGTTTGCGGAGTTCACTCACCACTTTTTGTTTTTCATCCGGCACTACGTACCGTGGTTGAAAACCATGGTCAATATCAATGCCCATGTCGTCCTTTTCCAGGTCGCGGATGTGGCCGTAGCAACTCTTTACCTGAAAGTCTTTGCCCAGAAATTTTTCGATGGTTTTGGCCTTGGCCGGGCTTTCTACAATGAGTAAGTTTTTTGCCATGATGTGCGAATAGCGGGGAGTAAGTTCTATGTTAATGGGTGGAAAAATACCGGGGGTGAACCAGCGTTTTCCACGGCAATATTAGGATAGTTTGTAAAAAACAACGTCCTGCGGTTGTGAGCAGCTTACAAAACCGGAGCAGTTTACCAGCATTCGAGGATGCGTTTCCGCACTTTATTGTCGCGGTAAATGCGGCTGTGGCCCAACCCTTCTGTCACCATCAGTTCCACATGACCGGGCAAATGCGGAATGGCAGGCTCCACATCATCAAAGGGCGTGGTATCATCCAACCGGTCGTGAACCCACAGCACCTGCCCCTGATGCTCCCGCAGCAGGCGGGGCAGCGAAAACCAATCCATTTTGTGACCGGCCCGCTTTTCCAGTTCCTCCACAAACAGGGCTTGCAGGTTGGCAGGCAATTGCAAAAAGCGGCTGAAGTTTTGCGTAGCCGACCGCACTTCTACCAGCGGCGCCACCAGTGCAATTTTGTTTTGCTGCTTGTGGCCGAGGGCATCCAGCGCCAGCATCAGGCTCATGCCGCCAAGGCTGTGGGCCAGGTAAGCATCAAACCCTTGGTGATGGCGAATTATATCTTCGAGCACCCATTTGTAAATGATGAGGTTGAGCCGGCTGCCATTGCTTTTGCCATGTCCCGGAGCATCGTAGGCCAGCACTTCGTAGCCTTTTTTCAAAGAGGGGTAAATGTATTTTTCAAACGATTTGCAGCTGCCGGCAAAGCCATGCACGATGAGCAGTTTTTGCCCGTTGGGCTCTTTGGGCAACCAATGATAGCCGGCCAGTTGATGCTCACCCGAGTTGAGCCGCAGCCGCTTGGCTTCTTTCCAAATGGGCGGGTCTTTACGGCGGGGCCGGGCATACGGTTTTTGAAACAAATCGATGGCTGAAGCGGCTGCCCATCTGGCATTGAGCACATGCATCAGGTTGAGCTTGGCCTTGTAATATTCCACCACCAGTTTTTGCGCTGCCGTCATCCCACGTTGTGTTGCCATATCCCGCTGAAGCTTTGCGCAAAGAAACAGTACTCTGAATTGCTTTACTTTGAAATGATGGAAATAGTATTGATAGGAACAGGCAATGTGGCTGCGGTGCTGGCCGGCATGTTGCAGCAAGCCGGGCATCAGTTGGTACAAGTGCTGGGGCGAAATGCAGCAGCCGTGAAGCAGTTGGCCGATAAATATGGAGCTGAGGGCAGCACGGATTTTTCGGCCATCCGGCAACATGTACCATTATATATTATAGCCGTTTCTGACACGGCCATACCCGAAGTGCTGGCACAGCTGCCCAAGCTGAAAGGCCTGCTGGTACACACGGCAGGTTCGGTAAGCATGCAGGTGCTGGCAACTGTATCGCCCAACTATGGCATTTTGTATCCGCTGCAAAGCCTGCGGAAAGAAGCGCCGCCCACCGCCCCCGTGCCACTGCTCACCGATGCTGCCACGCCCGACGATTTGGCGTTGCTCGATGATATAGCCCGCAGCCTCAGCCCCATTACGGGCCATGCCAACGATGTGCAACGCCAGTGGCTGCACATGGCCGCCATTTTTGCCAACAACTTTACTAACCTCATGTATGGACAGGCGTACAACATTTGCGCAGCGCAGCAAGTACCGTTTGAACTGCTGCAACCACTGATGCAGGAAACCGTAAACCGCCTTACCAACAATGACCCGAAACAATGGCAAACCGGCCCTGCCGCCAGAAATGATAGTGGCACGATTGCCAAACATTTGGCGCTGCTGCAAACTCAGGATGCGAACATGGCCGCCATGTATCAATTCCTCTCTCAGCAGGTGAGCCACTGGATGCAGCACAAGCCCTGATGTTGAGAAACGGAATTTTTTGCGCCCTGCACCCCAACCAAATCAGGATTTGCAGGTTATATGCAGGCGAAGCGAAACGGCAACCCTTATTTTTGCCGCCCCAATACGAAACGAACCAATCATTATGTATACCATTCATTTCAAGTTTGAAGAAAAAGGCCTCGACCCTGTAACACTGACCAAAATAGAAGCCGGTGATTCCATTTTGGAAATTGCCCTGAAAAACGACATCGAACTGCACCACAACTGCGGCGGCGTATGTGCCTGCAGCACTTGCCATGTATACATTGAAAAAGGGGAAGACTACCTGCCGGAAATTACCGACCGTGAAGAAGACTTTATTGACCGTGCAGTGAGCCCCCGCCTCAACAGCCGCCTGGGTTGCCAGTGTGTGCTGGAAGCCGGCAGCGGTACCATTGAAGTAACCGTGCCTGACCAATCACAGTTTTTGGGAGAGTAACCACAATTAGCTAATTAGTTAATTTGAAAATGTGCTAATGCAATACAGTGAAGGTTTTTGTATTGATGTTTCATTTTCAAATTATCCATTTTCAAATTTTCAAATTCTTATATGAGCTACGAACCGCCTATTCACTGGAACGACTACGAAGACATTGCCATTAAACTGTATGAAAAGTTTGGCGATGAGTTCAACGAAGGCAAAATTTACCGCATCCGCTTTACTGATTTACTGGAGTGGGTGTTGCAAATTCCTGGCTTTGTGGGTACCCGTGAAGAAAGTAACGAAGGCCATCTGGAAATGATTCAGAGCAGCTGGGTGTACGAGTGGAGAGACAACCAGAAATAGGATTTCGGATGGCTGATGTAGGATGCCTGATGGCTGATTTTCTGCCATCTTTACTACCAACTATCATCCACCATCTATCAACTTACCGATGAACGTACTAAGCCTTTTTCCCAACATAAAAGTGTTTGCCTTTGATGTAGACGGAGTGCTGACGGACGGCACATTGTACCTGATGCCCGAGGGTGAAATGGTACGCCGCATGAACATCAAAGACGGCTACGCTTTGCAACTGGCGGTGAAGAAAGGCTATGAAGTCATCATCATTAGTGGTGGCCAATCTGATTTGGTAAAAGAGCGGCTGCACAAATTGGGCATCCGTCATGTGTACATGCAGGTGCACGATAAAAAGCAGGTACTTCAAGACTTTTTGCAGCAAGCATCAATACAGCTTGTCGCAAACGCTTTTTATGGGCGATGACATACCTGATTTGGATGTGATGCAATCAGTAGTATTACCCTGCTGCCCTGCCGATGCCTGCAGCGAAATACAACAGGTTAGTCTGTACATCAGTCCACAGGTTGGTGGTGCCGGAGCCGCCAGAGATGTGATAGAAAAAGTGCTCAAACTCAATGGCGATTGGGTGCATACCACGCAGGTGCAGAGCCGGTAGAAATAATTTTGCCTGCTCCCCTGCCCTCGATATTTTTACAACATGCAACTATTAGGTCATTTTTTCCGATTGCTCCGCTGGCCTAATCTGGTGTTTATCGCTATTACACAAATCCTCTTTCACTACTTCATTGTTTTACCTGCTGCCAACAGCCATGCTTTTCCATTGCATTTGCAGCAGCATTTGTTTTGGCTCATCGTAGCAGCCAGTGTGCTCATAGCTGGCGCAGGCTATATCATCAACGATTATTTCGACATCAATATTGATCAGGTAAACAAGCCCGACCGCATGGTGGTAGACCGCATCATTACCAGGCGCATGGCTATATTTTGGCACCTTGTTTTTTCTGGCATCGGCGTATTGCTGAGTGTATATGTTGGCTACAAATTGCACAATCCGCTTATTGCCATCGGCAACATACTTTGTGTAGTGCTGCTGTGGGTGTATTCTACCACCTACAAGCGGAAAATGATTATCGGCAACGTACTCATTTCGCTACTTACAGCATGGGTTATCCTTATCATGTTGGTGGCTGAATTACCCGGCTGGTGGAACAGCATCATCACCGCAGCCGACACACAAGCTTCAGTAGCAAGGCTAACCCGCATTGGGGTGTTGTATGCCGCTTTTGCGTTCATCATTTCACTCATTCGTGAAGTGGTAAAAGACATGGAAGACATAGAAGGCGACCGTCGGGCACAATGCAAAACACTACCCATTGTGTATGGTGTAAATGCTTCAAAAGTATTTGCCGGTACCTGGCTGGCTATCCTCGTAGTAATGCTGATAGTGATGCAAACCTATGTACTCATTTTTCAATGGTGGTATGCATCGTTGTATTTGCTGGTAACAGTTACTATACCGCTAATATTACTATTCAAGCATTTGTTTAAAGCCACTACTACAATACAGTTTGCTCAGGTAAGCAGCTGGCTCAAATGGATAATGCTAGCTGGTATTTGCTCTATGGTTTTCTTTATGTTGTATACCCGATAAGTTTATGAGAAGTTCACTGCCCCGCATCATCTTGGCCAGCCAATCGCCCCGCAGAAAAATGCTGCTCGAATGGGCTGAAGTAGATTTTGAAGTGATTGTAAAACACACCGATGAAATTGTAGACCCGGCGCTGCCTATTGTAGCAGTACCCGTAGCCATAGCACGTGAAAAAGCCTTAGCGGTAAAACAAGAACTTACCCGTTGGGCAGAAGGCCGAACAGAAAATAGTACGCATTTGCCCATACTGGCTGCCGACACCATTGTGGTGCTCAATGACCGCATCATTGGCAAACCCGCCAACCGCGAAGAAGCGGTACAGTTTTTACTTCAGTTGTCTGGGCAAACACACAAGGTGATAACAGGTGTTACCCTACTCACTGCTACTGACACATTTTCCTTTGCAGACATCACCTCCGTTACTTTTCATGAGCTTACACAACAGCAAATAGAATACTACGTAGACAAATACGAACCCTACGACAAAGCCGGAGCCTATGCCATTCAAGAGTGGATTGGTGTAACAGGCATTAAAAGTATTCAGGGTGATTTTTACAACGTAATGGGGCTTCCGGTGAGTCGTGTTTTACAGCTGCTAAAGGAATTGTAACCTCGTCAGGTTTATGTACATTAGCGGAGACACACCCTATACCCGCTATGAACGAACGTTTGCTACAATTCATCTGGCAGTTTCGCTACTACAATGCGCAACAACTGCAAACTACATTACATTATCCTATAGAAGTGATTCACCCCGGTGAATGGAATACCCATCAGGGGGCCGATTTTCAAAATGCCAGAATCAATATTGATGGAACCATTTGGGCGGGTGCGGTAGAGATGCACCTGCACACCAGCGACTGGTACAAGCACGGGCATCAACACGATGACCGTTATGCCAAAATCATTTTGCATGTGGTGTACGAACATGATGTGCCCGACTGGCCAACTGAGGTTCCTGTATTGGAATTGCGCCATCGCATTTCGGGCATGATGCTACAACAGTACAGCAGCTGGATGAGTAGCCAGCAAGCCATTCCTTGTGGCACACAAGCGGCTGCAGTCCCCTCCCTCATTTGGCAAAACTGGCTCGATAGGTTGCTGGCAGAAAGATTGCAGGAAAAAACAAACCGCGTTGCCAAACACATTCAGCAAACACAACAGCATTGGGAAGAAGTGTGCTGGCGCATGATCAGCCGGGCCATGGGTGGTGCTGTCAATGGCGAAAGCTTTGAACAAATGGCGTCATCTATTTCTGTAAACATTTTAGCGAAGCACAAAAACCAGATTCACCAACTGGAAGCGTTGCTTTTAGGGCAGGCAGGTTTGTTGCATAAACACATGACCGATAAGTATGCACAAATGCTGTACAAAGAGTACCAGTTTTTGCAACAGAAATATCAGCTGCGGGTCATTCAACAGCCGCCCTCCTTTTTAAGAATGCGGCCGGTCAATTTTCCTACCATTCGATTGGCACAGCTGGCTATGCTTATTCATCGGAGCAGCCATTTGTTTTCGCAACTGCTGGAAGCAAATGAACTCAAACAAATTCACCAGTTGTTTGATGTAACAGCCAACGACTACTGGCAAACGCATTTCAAGCCCGATCAGGAAAGTGAAGCGCAACCTAAAACATTGGGAAAGCAAGCCCTTGACAGCGTTGTCATCAATGCCATTGCACCCCTGTTGTATGCTTATGGCAAAGCATTGCAACAACCTGCACAAAGCGAAAAGGCGTTGCGTTTTTTGCAAGCCACTGCTGCAGAAAAAAATACGTTCATGACCGCTTTTGCAGCCATGAACGTAACTATAGAAAATGCCTATACTTCGCAGGCATTGCTGCAACTGCGCAAGCAGTACTGCGATGCCCGACGCTGCCTGGAGTGTGCCGTGGGCAATCGCTTATTGCGCAGCGAAGCCCTTAGCCCCACTGGTAGCTAATCACCTGCTCCAGATCGGGGTGCAGGCTACGGGCCACCGGGCAGGCATTACCAGCAGCTTCCAGTATCTGTCGGTCTTTATCAGTAATCTCTAGTGCCGGCAGTTTTACCCACACTTCAATTTTTACAATGCGTCGAGGTGGTTCTTTACTCATGTGTTTTTGTACGTCTACGGTAGCGCCTGCCAGCTCTATGCCCATATCAGTAGCCTTGATGGCCATAGTCGTAATGAGGCAAAGGCCCAGCGAAGTAGCCGTTAAATCAGTGGGCGAAAACCTTTCACCCTTTCCCCTGTTATCCGTTGGTGCATCGGTTTCTATACCTGATCCACTCTGATTATGCACAGCTGTGCACCTTAACGCTCCATTGTAAATTAACGATGCGGTCATACCTTATTTTTGGGCTAAATTTACTGTTACCAACAACATTATTCCATGCGCATGTCAACTTTGCTTCCTGCTACCCTCACCTGCTTGCTTACACTGGTACTGGTTTCTGCATCAGCACAGGAAGCCACTCCGAAAAAATCCAAGTCGGAAGAGAAACAAGCCCGCAGGGAAAAAATCAACCAAATACGCAAGGCTGAAGAAGAAGGCGCTATTGTGTACAACAAAGAATGGGTAATGGGTGGCCGCTTGTACAGCGATGGCTGGGGTGCTTACTACCAGCGGGCCAAAATGAAAACCAACTATAAGTCGAATTGGTTTCTGGCTGAAGTGGGCATTCGCAAAGCCAACAACGAATTCAAGTTGGGTAATGAAGACATTGCATTGGGATTTGCCCTCAGCAGACCTTATATCTACGGCAAGCAAAATGTTTTTTTACAAACCAAGTTTGGCGTAGGCCAGCAATTTTTAATTGGTGGTAAGGGTACTAAAAATGGCGTCGCTGTTTCGGCATTGTATGGTGGAGGTTTAGCATTAAGCTTTTTGAAACCTTACTATATAGAAAAATTTGATGCGCGGAAAAACGAAGTTCTTACCATTAAATGGCAGGACAACAACAGCTATACCGACACCCTTTTTATGGATGACCGGGTAATGGGTGCCAGTGCTGGTTTTTTCAAAGGTTTTAGTGAGTTGAAGTTTCGCCCGGGTGTTTTTGCAAAAGCCGGTTTACGCTTCGACTATGGCCGCTACAATGAACTCATCAGCGCCATTGAATGCGGTGTAAATGCAGAATTTTATGCGCAGAAAATGCCCATCATGGTAGACAATACCGCCAAACGTTTTTTTGCCAATTTGTACATCGCTGTTGAATTTGGCCGGCGCAAATAACCTTTTGCACAGGATGCTGTTTATTCAGCAACTATTACCTTGCACAAATTATGAGTTGTATTACACAGGATCAATCTGTAGAGAAGATAAAGAAACCATCGTGGCTGCGTGTAAAACTGCCCATTGGCGAGAGTTACAGGCATGTGAGAGGATTGGTAGACAATCATAAACTGCATACCATTTGCGAAAGCGGCAATTGCCCCAACATGGGCGAATGCTGGGGTGCAGGCACCGCCACATTTATGATTTTGGGAAATACCTGTACCCGCAGCTGTGGCTTTTGTGCCGTAGCTACAGGCCGCCCCGACCCCGTAGATTGGGACGAACCGCAGCGTGTAGCCGAAGCCATTCACCTCATGAAAGTGAAGCATGCAGTAATTACATCAGTAGACCGTGATGAAATTGCAGACGGTGGCAGCATTATCTGGTACAATACCATTAAGGCGGTGAAAACACTCAATCCGGAAACCACACTGGAAACACTGATTCCCGATTTTAAAGGAGAAACAGAAAACATTTTGCGGGTAGCCGAAGCGGCACCCGAAGTGATTAGCCACAACATTGAAACGGTAGAACGCCTTACCCGCCAGGTGCGCATTCAGGCCAAGTACTGGCGTAGCATGGAAGTGCTGCGTACACTCAAACAGGCCGGCATCCGTACCAAGAGCGGCATAATGCTCGGCCTCGGCGAAAGCATGGATGAAGTGAAGCAAACCATGGAAGACCTGCGCAATGTGAATGTAGACGTCATCACCATTGGCCAATACCTGCAACCTACCAGCCGCCACCTGCCCGTAGATCGTTTTGTACACCCCGATGAGTTTGCCATGCTTCGTGAGTTTGGCTACGAACTGGGCTTCGACTATGTAGAAAGCGGCCCATTGGTACGCAGCAAGCTACCACAGCGAAAACCACGTGATTGCCGGCTATGGCCGCAATGCCTGGATGCAGGAAAAAACCGCCGTGACCGCTACTGCGTAAATAAATAAAATCATTAATGATACAGCAGGCACCCGCAATGGGTGCTTTGCTATTTTTAGGCCATGAAGCAATTAATGGTTCTTGCGGTACTGCTCAGCACTACCCTTTTTGCAAATGCACAACTCACCTGGCAAAATGTAGATTCAGCTTTCGGGCCATTGCCCAAAGGCGTACATGTATACCGCACCAATACGGCATTGGCTGGCAAACCCAACATTGCGTATTACATCGAACTACCACTGAAAAACAAACAGCTTTCATTTGATGCCCTTACAGGAAACGGCAAACGTTTTACGCCAACCCAATACTTCGAACAGCATGCGTCGCCACTGGTAGTAACAAACTGTACCTTCTTTTCTTTTGCCAACAATGCCAACCTGAATATGGTGGTTAGCCATGGACAGTTGAAAGCTTACAATACACCTTCGGTAAAACAGGGCAAAGACAGTACCCGTTTTTTTTATGTAACCCGGAGTGCCATTGGCATCAGTAAAAAACGAAAGGCAGATGTAGCCTGGACCTATACCGATACTGCGCTTCAATACGCCTATGTCTGGAGCAAGCCCAGCACGGGTACTGGCAGCCATGCAGATCCTGATTTACAAGATCTCATATCCGCCAACCCCAGCTTGCCAAAACCTGTAAAGTGGAAAATGCAAACCGCCGTGGGTGGTGGCCCGGTGGTATTGGAAGCCGGCGAGGTAAAAGTGTACAACAAAGAAGAACGCATGTTTGTAACCGGCCTGCAAGACAAACACCCCCGCACAGCCATGGGCTACACTGCTGACGGCAAACTCATAGTGCTGGCTGTAGAAGGCCGCAACCCCGGCATTGCCGAAGGCGCTACGCTGGAGCAATTGGGCCAGATGCTGAAACAAATGGGTTGTATAGAAGGCCTTAACCTCGATGGTGGTGGTAGCAGTTGTCTGCTCATCAACGGAAAACCCACCATTAAACCATCTGACAAAGAAGGCCAGCGGCCTGTGCCTGCCGTATTTGTGGTTACAACTACAAGCCTTTAGTGGCTTTGACTATTGTATAAAAAAGACTTCCGGAGGAACTTTGGCATAGAATTTGGGATAATACTTGTGAGTTTAAGGTTAAAACATTAAATTCATTGTCCCAACATTAAATATCCTCCGGATATGAAAAATATAATACCCCTTGCAGCCCTCATGGCTGCATTATTTTTTGTCGGATGTCAGAAGTTCGACGGCAATCAGGACTCGAAATTATACGTGTACCTCACGGATAATTCTATTCCTGCAGATGAGGTGAACGTAGATATTCAAGGTGTAAAAGTGAAATACCAGGGTACAGTGGAGCCAGCAGGCAGCAATAACCCCGGCAACAGTGAAGATTGGGTGTGGCTGGACGTAAACGAAGGTATTTACAACCTTCTTCAATATACCAATGGTCGCACTACCCTGTTGGCTGTAGGCGGTGTACCTGGTGCACACATCAAAGAAATGCGCTTTGTATTGGGTAAAAACAACAGTGTAAAGTTCGACGGACAACTTTACCCTATGAGCCTGGAGCCTGGTGCCGAATTGGGTTTTAAAATAAACGTGGTAAAGCAAATGGCCATTCCTCGTGATTCTATCACCATTGATTTTGACGCTGCCCTTTCAGTAAAAGAAGTGGATGTTCATCAGTACCACCTGGTACCCCACTTAGTAGTGAAATAACGATAACGGACAACCCTTTCTAATAAAAGCGGGGCATTCATAGAGTATGAATAGCCCCGCTTTCTTGTAAAAACTTCCGGTTTATTTCTTTTCCCAAACCAGTGCACTGGCTCCCAAAATAGCCGCATCGCTTTCTTTCAGCAGGCTGAAGATGAGCTTTACTTTATTGCGGAAAATGGGCAGCAGATTTTCTTCCATGTACTTGCGTACCGGCTTCATAATAAGGTCGCCCGATTTGGTTGGTCCGCCAAACAACACGATGGCTTCAGGTGAAGAGAACATCACAAAATTGGCCAGTGCCATACCGAGCACTTTGCCGGTATATTCGAATACCTCAATGGCAATTTCATCGCCCTGCAAAGCACATTCGTGCACGTGATAGCTTTCCAATTCTTCTACCGGCACATTGCGGAGCAACGAGGTTTTATTATGGTGTTTTTCCAACAGTTCGAGAGCAGTAAGGCGAATGCCGGTAGCTGATGCATAGGCTTCCAGCGAACCATGAGCACCAGTGCCCCAATGCAATCGTCCGTCTGGTATAATGATGGTATGGCCCAGTTCGCCGGCAAAACCATCGTGACCATAAATCAACTGTCCATTGGCGACAATGCCGCTGCCCACACCAGTACCCAACGTAATCATGATGAAATCTTTCATGCCCCTGGCAGCACCGTACATCATTTCGCCCACCGCAGCAAGCGTTGGCATCATTGGTAAGGCTGGCACTCAGGCTAAATCTTTCAGCAATCATTTCCGCCAAGGGGATAACCCCTTTCCACGGCAGGTTTGGTGCGTACTCTACGGTTCCTTTGTAATAGTTGCCGTTGGGTGCTCCCACTCCTATGCCTTTTATTTCCGACACACCACCTACCGACTCAATAGCGGGTAAAATGGCTTCGTACAAAGCATCAATAAACTTATCGACCGACTTGTGTTTTTTGGTGCTGATGGCACCACGGTAATAAATATCGCCACGTGTATCTACCAGGCCGAATTTGGTATTGGTGCCACCTATATCAATGCCGATGGCATATTGCTGAGACTTGTCAATCACAGAATTTGATTCAATTCCTTCTTTCATTCACTCAAAAATTCAAAAGTTCAATTCTAATACTGTTTATCGATTTTTAATGGCCGCCAGCTGACTCTAACCTGTCATAATCAATGCCCTGCCCTTTAAGTATGCTTTTGGCTTTTATGGCATAATACGCTAGATAAACAAAACATGCAACGCCAACGATGTAACTCCAATGGATTCCTAATAAATTGTCTGCTGCGAGATAACCTTGGAAATAACTAATTATACCTCCACCCATAATCATCATAATCAAAAAGCTAGACCCTTCATTCGTATAGCGACCTAAACCAGCAATAGCAAGAGTAAAAATACAAGGCCACAAAGTTGAACAGAACAACCCCACACTTGTGAATGCATACACACTAACTAACCCATTTGTGAGCATCCCAACTAAGAGAGCAGCAATACCCATAGAACTAAATATGAGCAATTGTCTTGCAGGGTTTCCTTTACTCATAATATCACCAATTATCATAATCAGAATAATACCAGCATAAGGAAGGAATGGCTGAATAGAATGACCAGCAATGATGTTTACAAGTAAAAAGACTCCAAATGCCAAATAGGGCATGACAAAATTTAAAATCTTCCGGGTACTTTCAGATACATTAAAAGCACCGACCGCTGCTGTCCAGCGTCCCATCATCAAGCTAGCCCAATACAAGGAAACATAAGGTGCAATAGAGCTTGTTGGAATTGGGCTACCATCTTCCAATTTAATGTATTGCTTCATGAACTCTGGTAAGTTAGCAGCTGTAGCGACTTCTACGCCTACGTAAACAAAAATGCCAATCATACCTAAAACAAGTTGAGGATATTTCAGTGCACTTGATCTGTGAACCGCAGTGGTACCATCAGCATTTAAGGGTTGATGTGCATCATCTTCCAGATTAATTTTATTGGGAAGGGATGAATATTTAAATATTAAAGCAACTAAAACAAATGCAACTCCTAGTATCAAATAAGGAGTTTTAACTGCATTAATATCTGCAATTCCAGTGGATTCATTGCTTACAGCACCAAAAATGGCAAAACTCACAATTAATGGGCCTATGGTAGTTCCTAAATTATTAATTCCCCCCGCCATGCTTAATCGTTGTGCTCCTTTTCTTGGGTCACCTATTACGATTGCAAGTGGATTGGCAGCTGTTTGCTGTAACGAAAACCCTAAACCAACAATAAACAACCCAGTCAGAAACAGGTTGAAAGAAACACTGTTTGCCGCCGGGTAAAAAAGTAATGTTCCAATAGCTGAAATAATCAAGCCTATAGCAATCCCGTTTTTGTAGCCAACTCGATTAAGAATATCCCCTCCAGATAACCTACTCAATAACATGTAAATGATAGACCCAACTGTGTAAGCAACATAAAAGGCTACAGCGACCAACTGTGACTGGCCTTGAGAAAGATTTAATTTCTCTTTAAAAACAGGTATTAAAATGTCATTACTGGCTGCAACAAATCCCCAGAAAAAAAAGACGGAAACAAGTGTTACTAAAGCCGCTGTTTTAGTTGTATTAGCTGACTGATTCATAAGGCATCGATTAAAATAGAATAGGCGTAAAAGTAACCGCTTTTGGAACGCAGAAAAATTTTTTAAGATGGGCTATCCTATGGCAATCTTAGCCTAAATTGTCGGGCCAAGTATGCGCTTGTCATAACTGGTTTTTGCAGTGCATAATTGCTGCATTCATTCAATTGCAACCTGATGGAAATATTGCATGTAAGCGCCGAGTGTTACCCTGTTGCCAAAGCTGGCGGCCTCGGCGATGTTGTGGGTGCGTTGCCCAAATACCAAACACAACTGGGCCATTTAGCCAAAGTGGTAATGCCCATGTACCGCAGCAAATATTTATACAACCACGAGTGGGAGCTGGTACACGAAAGCGGCACCTACCTGGGCAATACCTGGTTTCGCTACGCCGTCATCAAAGAAAAAACCAATGAGCTGGGTTTTGATTTGTACCTGCTCGACATCAACGGATTGCTCGACCGCGAAAAAGTATATGGGTACGATGATGATACCGAACGCTTCACCGCATTTCAAATAGCCGTGGTGCATTGGCTGGCTACCTGGGAGCACCGCCCCGATGTAGTACATGTACACGATCATCATGCTGGGCTTATCCCCTTCATGATGAAGTATTGCTATGCCTATCAGTCTTTGCGTACCATCAAAACGGTTTTCACCATACACAATGCGCAATACCAGGGCTGGATGGGTTGGAACAAAAGTCATTACCTGCCCAGCTTCGACAATTGGAAAAGCGGTATGCTCGAATGGCAAGACAGCATTAATCCGTTGGCAGCGGCCGTGAAGTGTGCCGATAAAGTAACCACCGTGAGCCAGAGCTACATGGAAGAATTGCGTTTTCAGGCCAATGGGTTGGAAGATTTGTTTGAATACGAAAAAGGCAAATGCTCAGGTATACTCAATGGTATTGACACCGAAGTGTGGGACCCGGAAACCGATCCGCTACTGCCCTACAATTATGGCATTGCAGATGTAACAGAAGGGAAAGAACTGAACAAGAAATCTGTTTGCCAGCATTTTGGCCTCGATGCCCAAAAGCCATTGTTCATTTTTATTGGCCGGTTAGTGGGCGAAAAAGCGGCAGAAATTTTGCCATCGGCCATAGGCGAAGCAGCAAGCAGCATTCAATGGCCAGCTCAACTTTATTGTATTGGGCAGTGGCGACCCTAAAATTGAATACGAATTACAGGGTTTGCAAGAGCTCATTCCCGACCAAATGAGCTGCTACATTGGCTACAATGAAAAGCTGGCCCACCAACTGTACGCTGCCGCCGATTTTCTATTAATGCCCAGCCGGGTAGAACCTTGTGGCCTCAACCAAATGTATGCGCTACGCTACGGTACCGTGCCCATGGTACGCAATACCGGCGGCCTTCGTGATACCGTAACAGATATTGGTGCCCCCAACTTTGCCGGTTACGGTTTGGTATTTGAACATCCATCTGTTGGCGATTTAAAACATGCCATTCATCGGGCTGCAGGATGGTACTTCGAAAAGCCCGACATATTATTGGCTGCCCGCCAAAAAATGATGGCCATCAACAACAGCTGGACAAAAAGTGCAGCAGCATACATCGATCTTTACAAAGCATAACCCCACTTGAAAAATAAACATCAATACTCACCTTATAAACACATTATCATGGCAAAATCAACGGTTGCAGTTATTTTAGGAGGAGGTGCAGGAACCCGGCTTTACCCACTTACTGCTACCAGAAGCAAGCCCGCAGTACCCATTGCCGGCAAATACCGACTGGTAGATATTCCCATCAGCAATTGTATCAACAGCAGCATCAACCGCATATGGGTACTTACTCAGTTCAACAGTGCGTCGCTCAACAAACACATCAAAAACACTTATCAGTTCAGCCAGTTCAGCAGCGGCTTTGTAGACATTCTTGCTGCCGAACAAACGCCCGACAACCCGGGCTGGTTTCAGGGCACTGCCGATGCGGTACGCCAAAGCCTGCGCCACATTCAGCAGCACGAATCTGACTACGTGCTCATTTTAAGTGGCGACCAATTGTATCAGATGGACTTTCAGGAAATGATTGATAAACATGCCCAATCAGGCGCTGAAATTTCTATTGCCACCATACCCGTTGGCGAAAGAGATGCGCCAGAGTTTGGCATCATGAAAGTGAATGAAAACAGCGAAATCACTTCCTTCATTGAAAAGCCGAAAAAAGACGTATTGCAAGATTGGGTAAGCGATACCGGCGAAGCTATGAAAGCGCAGGGCCGCAACTACCTTGCGTCCATGGGCATCTACATTTTCAACCGCAAACTTTTGTACGATTTGCTGTTGGAAGAGTATGAAAAATCAACTGATTTTGGTAAAGAAATCATGCCGAATTCGATTGAGAAATACAAGGTATTGTCTTATCAATACGATGGCTACTGGACCGACATTGGTAACATCTATTCTTTCTTCGAAGCCAACCTGGCCTTGACAGATGATATTCCACCGTTTAACCTGTACGACAAGAAAAACATTGTGTACACACGTGCCCGCATGTTGCCTCCGGCAAAAATCAGCGGCACTACGCTGGAAAAAACCATCATAGCCGAAGCCAGTATTATCAATGCCAGCCGCATCGAAAACAGTGTAATTGGTATTCGCAGCCGCATTGGCCATGGCACTACCATTGTAAGCTGCTACATGATGGGAGCCGATTACTTTGAAACCCTGCAGGAAATTGAATCTTCAAAAGTCAAAGGCCATCCCAATATTGGTGTGGGCGAACGGTGCTACATCAAAAACTGCATCATCGATAAAAACTGCCGCATCGGTAATGATGTAAAAATCATTGGCGGCAGCCACCTCGAAGCCGCAGACCATGCCCTATACACCGTAAAAGACGGTATTGTAGTGCTGAAGAAAAACGCCGTCATTCCAAACGGATTTCAGCTCTGACAATATCCAAACAGCATACATAAAAAAAGACCTGACGGACAGGTCTTTTTTTATGGGATAAATAGTTAGTGTAAGAAATACACACTAGCAAAAAAATGCTACATTGCGTAGCCGCTTTTAGGTACATTCATTTTAAACAACGATTGCATATGGCAGCTCCTGTCGCTTCTTCTTCGTCGGGCTCGTCGAGCCTCAAACCCATGCTCAATTTTTGGAGCATTTGGAACATCAGCTTTGGTTTTTTAGGTGTGCAAATTGGCTACTCCTTGCAGAACGCCAACACCAGCCGTATCTTGTCTGCCATTGGTGCCGACCCGCATCATTTGAGTTTGTTTTGGCTGGCAGCGCCGGTAGCCGGGTTGATAGTGCAACCCATCGTTGGTCTTTCCAGCGATAAAACATGGACCCGCCTCGGCCGTCGTATTCCATTCATTTTAGGCGGAGCCATTGTATCGGCCGCAGCCATGTTTTTCATGCCGAATTCTGAAAATTTTGCTTCGTTGTTGGCACCCCTCATTTTTGGTGCAACGATGCTCTTGTTGATGGATACTTCTTTCAACGTAACCATGCAACCCTTCCGGGCATTGGTGAGTGACATGGTGCCCGATAAGCAACGCAACCGCGGTTATGCCATTCAGAGCTTCCTCATCAATTTTGGTGCAGTGGTGGGTTCGCTACTTCCATTTATACTTACCAGCCTTGGCGTGGCCAATGAGCCGGGCGAAGGAGAAAAAGTGGCCCCCACCGTTATCTGGTCATTCTACTTTGGTGGCGCTGCATTGCTACTAACTGTTCTTTGGACATCGCTGCGTACAAAAGAATATCCACCTGCAGAGTATGCCAAATACAACAACATTTCTGAAGCAGACCAGGCAGAAAAAGTAAGTTTCCTTCAACTGCTGAAAAACATTCCGCCTACCATGATGCAACTCGCTGTAACGCAGTTCTTCTCATGGTTTGCATTGTTTTTAATGTGGGTGTACACTACCAACGGCATTGCCCAAAGCATATGGGGCACTACTGATGCGAAGAGTGCTGCCTTCAACGAAGCAGGCAACTGGACAGGTGTGATTTTCGCAGCTTACAGTGTATTTGCAGCACTGTTCTCTTTGGTGCTTACTCCTTTGGCCGATAAGTTTGGCCGTCGCAATACCTATGCCCTTTCATTGCTGGCCGGTGGCATTGGTTTGGTATCAATGATGTTCATCAGCAATAAGTATGTGTTGTTTGCATCCATGATTGGTGTAGGCATTTCATGGGCAGCCATCCTTGCCATGCCGTATGCTATTCTTTCCTCTTCATTGCCTCCCAAGCAAACGGGTGTGTACATGGGCATTTTCAACGCCACTATTACCATTCCGCAAATTGTAGCTGGGCTCATTGGCGGATTGGCATTAACCGCTTTAGGCGGCAATGCCATCTACGTTATCGGCCTTGCAGGAGCCTCCATGCTCATTGCAGGCATTATGGCAAGAGTAGTTATCAAAGCAAAAGATTAATTAACCGAACGCTTATACAATGAACGTGAAAAAGATAACGAGTCTGCTGTGTGTGTTGCTGTTGCTCTCATGGCAAGCCTTTGCACAAAAAGCACAGCTATACCCTACACACTGGTGGACGGGCATGAAATGGAATCAGGTGCAACTGTTGGTGCATCAGGAAGGCATTAACAAAACAGCAGCTACGGTACAGCTTCAATACCCGGGCGTTACCATAAAAAAAGTAACCCGTACCGAAAGCCCCAACTATCTGGTGGTTGACATCAGCATAGCGGCTACTGCCAAGCCCGGTGTGCTGAATTTTAAAGTAAACAGTGCAGGCAAAACACAAACGATCCCCTTTACCCTGAAAGCCAGAACCGGCAAAGCAGGAAAAGATTTTGCCCATGGCGTCACCTCACAAGATTTGGTGTACCTCATTATGCCCGATCGTTTTGCCAATGGCGATGCCAGCAACGACCGCATCCCCGGATACAAGGATACCATTTGCGACCGCAGCAATCCATCGGCGCATCATGGTGGCGATATTCAGGGTGTCATCAACAATATTGGTTATCTGAAAGACATGGGCGTTACATCCATTTGGATGTGCCCTGTAACAGAAAACGACATGCCCTGGAAGCAGGAGCCCGCCGGTGCCATTAGTGGTTATCATGGCTATTGGATTACCAACCACTATGCCATCGACAAACGCTACGGCGGTGCAGATGCCTATAAAAAACTGGTGCGTACTGCTCATGCACAAGGCATGAAAATTATTCAGGATGCCGTGTACAATCATGTGGGTGACGAACACTTCCTGTTTAAGGACAAGCCGTTTGCCGACATGTTCAACAACTGGCCTGCATACACGGGCAGCAACCACCGTGAAGAAGCCTTGTTTGGTGCTTATACCAGCCAAGCCGATAAAAAAGTAATGCTGGAAGGTTGGTTTACACCACACTTACCCGACATCAATTTGCGGAATCCTTACATGGCCAATTTCATGATTCAAAATGCCATTTGGAGCACCGAAGAATTTATGCTCGATGGCTGGCGGGTAGATACCTACAAGTACTGCGATGAGCAATTCATGAACAATGTGAATGCAGCGCTGCTGAAAGAATTTCCGACCCTCAGCATTTTTGGCGAAGCTTGGGCCAACTCTGTTCCGGGCAGTGCCTACTTTACCAAAAACAACATGCAGGTGCCTTTTAAACACAACCTGCCTGGCACCACCGATTTCCCCATGCAAAGCGCCATGCTGAGTGCCATCAACCAACCATTTGGCTGGACAGAAGGACTGAACAAATTAATGATGACGCTGAGTCAGGATGTGTTGTATCAGGATCCCAAACTGAATTGCATTTTTCTCGACAACCACGACGTAGACCGTTTTATGACCATGATTGGTGGCGATGAAAAAAAGTATTACATGGGCATTGGCCTGCTGCTTACACAGCGTGGTATTCCGCAGCTGTATTTCGGTACTGAAATACAAATGAAGAACGATGATGTGCAGGGCGATGGCAAAAAACGCAACGATTTTCCTGGTGGCTTTGCAGGTGATGCGCAGAATAAATTTGTAGCGAGTGGAAGAAACGCTGCTGAAAATGCCGCTTACGAGTATGTAAAAAAACTGGCCAATTTCCGCAAGCAATCAAAGGCATTGACTGTGGGAACCACTACCGACTTCTTACCACAGGATGGCGTGTATGTGTACTTCCGCAAGCATGGCAATGAAACGGTGATGTGTATCATCAACCAAAATCAACAAGACAAAACGATTGCGCTAAACCGCTTCGCTGAAGTCACAAACAATTATCAGCAAGCCACGAACGTGATAACCGGCAGCAACGCCGTATTGCAAGGCGAATGGCGCATTCCTGCACAAACAATGTGGGTGATGCAACTCAAATAACGCCTATTAAGTAGCATATAAAAAGGGAACGATTGAGTATCGTTCCCTTTTTTACTAATAAACAAGAATGTTTACAAAACCGTATTCCAAAACCCTCGCTGTCTTTCTTCTTCTGTGCCCCATTCGAATACTTTCCGCACCTGATCCATCAGTTCTTTCCGGTTAACCTTGGTGGTTTTTCCGGAAGGAATTTTCAGCTCGTTCATCTTCGGCTCTACTAATTCTACTTTCGTAGCAAACCAGGTAATGTAGTAACGAGGAAAAGCCAAACCTAAAATCATACCGGGCAAACCATTGTACAATTCCGGGCCACCCGGCACTGCTATCTGGTCAGTATAAAATGCAACTACATACAAGGAATCGAAAAACTTACCTACAGCTTTTCGGCAATCAAAACCAGCGATGGTGCGGGTTTCGTCGGTGATGCGCCATTCGATATTCAAGGCACTATCCTGCACCAAAAACTTTTTTTCAAATACTTGCTTGTAGGCGGTTGATTGCATGGCCAGCAGGTTGTGCATTACCACATCTTCCTCCCCGGTACTCGATCCCCAAAAGTTTTTCCACTTGTCATCGGCTACTTCCCGGCCCATTTTATAATAGGTCTGTGCACTGTCAAACATCAGGTCGTAATACTGTACCCGAAATGGTGGAAGTCGGTCCTTCAGTTCACGGGTCCATGCATTGTCTTCAATCCACTTGTGCATGTTTGTTTTTTTCTCAAACTCAATTTTGCCGGTCGACAAAAAACGGGTTTGTGCCAATGCCGGCAGCAGCATGCAGCTGAGCATTACAGTGAGCAAGCTGTGTTTTATAGCAGTTGTAGTAAGCATATAGAATGTTGATTGTGTGAATGAAGAATTCGATTACCAGTTGTCTTCTTCCGCTTTTTGCGGGCCTTTGTTAAACGACCAGCTAAACGTAACCATCCAGTAGCGACGAATGACATCGTAGGTTCTTTCTGACACAAAGTTGGAGCTGATGTTTCTTCTGAAACCGATGTTTTGATTCAGCAGGTCTCTTACGCTAAAGCCCATCTTTACATCCTTCTTCTTGAAAATCTTTTTCTCAATAGAAGCATTCCAGATAAAGGCATTGTTGTTTTGATCGAACACCGATGTACGCTGACGCCAGTTGTAATCAAAGTCGGTATTGAATACAATTTTCGCAGGCAAATCAATATTGGCCGACATACCTACAACACCGGTCCAGTAGGTGGTATTGATATCAGGACGAATAGAGCTTTTGCTACTGTTGTAGGTGAAGCGCTGATTGAAACTCAGGTCGTATTTATCGTCTTTAGATTTACGCAGGTTATACCCAAATTCTAAAGCTGTAGAGTTGGTGCGGTTTTCGATGCCGTTTACAAAATTGGTAAAGCGGTTGATGCTCGGGTCGAAGCTCAAATCAACTTGAATATCGGGCTTTTTAATTTTGAAGTTATAACCCATGTAAGCACCAAAACTGTAGTTGCCGTTCACATTCACCGTTTGCGAAGTGCGTTTGCCAAATGCATCCACTACATCTTTTGTACTAAAGGCATTGCTGGTAGGATTGAACCACGCTCCCATCCACATGCCCGTATTGGACAGTACTTTCCAGAAGTTGTAGTTGAGAGAAAAGCGATGATTGAATGACTGCAGTAAGTTGGGGTTACCAATTTGAATGTTGAGCGGATCATTGTTGTCAGCTACAGGTTGCAACTGGTTGGCCGATGGTGCCTGTGTGCTACCATTGTACGACAAGCGAACACGGCTGTACTGACCCAACTTGTAAGATGCTTCAGCACGGGGAAAGAAGTTGGTGAAGTTGTAATGACGGGTAGTATCTCTGAACCGATCATCCTGACGCCAATCGGTAAAAGCGACATCGCCACCGAAACCAAACTGAAAGAGCTTGCCGCTGTAACGATAGCCGGCACCAGTACGGTTTGTAATCGTCTTAAATTTAAAGTCGTTAGAAAACACACTATCCAAATCATCGTATTTACCAGCCAGTTTATTATAGCTCAACCGCTGCTGATTGCTCACACTTTGGTTAATGCCATAATTGATTTCAAGAATACCTTTTTTACCAATGGGCTCTGAGTAAGCCAATCTTGCATTCACCGCATTAGAACGGGTGGTATTGAGTTTTTTCTGATCAATAGTGTCTTTGCTATACAAGCCCGATGCATTGTAAAACTCGTTGTAGGTTAGCAGCAATCCATCGGAGTTATTGTCGCTGTACTGATTGCCCAAATTGGCAGAGAAGGTTCTGCCCTTCTTTTTAAACTTGAGCTTGTACAATGCTGTTCCGTTGAACTGTGCCTGCGTACCAGCACCTTGTGTAGTACGATCACTTTTATTCACCGGCAACTGCTTGCCCGTGAGTGCTTCGCTAAATGTGCGGCTGTAGTTGCTGCTTTCGCCATAGCTGCCATTCAAGTCGAACGTGATGGATTGCATGCTATCGATAAACAACTCCGAACGGATGAGGCCTTTATGCCGCCAACGACTGGCTTCGTTTTGTGCCCGCTGGTTATTGAAGAATTGCGTGTCGGGCAAAATGTTTTGTGTGGTATTGTAGGAGTTGGCAACTGTTTTAATTTTTTGATACCTGTATGCGCCGGTTACATTGCTTCGGTTTTCATTCCACTTGTTGGCATAGCTAGTACCAAGCGTCCAGCTGCTGGGCAAGCCTTCGCCATAGTAACCGCCCGTGCCGCCAAATTCATCGCCACTGCTCCACATCATTACACTGCCATCATCACCTACTTGCGTTTGTGTACTCATATTGCCACCAAACTGGCTCTCTTCGCTCCAGCCCAACGAGTTGTTGTTAGTGTTGGCCATAATGCCATACACACTCAACTTTCGTTTGTCTTTAAAAGCATTGAGCATGGCCTGGTTTTCCCATCGGTTGGGCAAACCACCCGCCAGTTTTACTTTTCCAAAATAGCCTTTCTTGAATTCGTCTTTCAGTTTCAGGTTGATGGTCTTTTGCGTTTGCCCATCATCCACGCCAGTGAATGTTGCCTGATCACTTTTTTTGTCAAACACCTGCACTTCTTTTACTGCCAACGCCTGCAAATTGCGGGTGGCCAGTGTTGGGTCATCACCAAAAAACTCATCTCCATCCACCAATACCTTCTGCACTTTTTGACCTTGTGCCGTTATCTCACCTTTCTGGTTGACACTCAGGCCGGGCAAGCGTTTCAGCAAATCTTCCACCGTGGCTCCTTCCCTTGTTTTAAAGCTATCGGCCACAAAAGCTAGGGTATCGCCTTTCATGCGAACGGCACTGCCACGTACCACAACGGTTTGCAGCAATACAGCCTTCGTTATCATGTTTACAAGACCCAAATCCTGCGATGATTGCAGGTCTACAAAATCGGCATAGTCGGCATAGCCAGGATAACTGATGAGCAAAATGTACTTGCCCTGTGCCGGCACGGGCAAACGAAATTTGCCGTCGGGCGTGGAGCGTACAAATTTCAGCAGCACAGAATCTTTTGCCCTGAGCAAGGCAATGGTGGCTTTTGAGAGCTGTTTGTTTTCGGAAGTATCGCTAACCGTACCGGTTAGTTCAATATTTTGGGCTACAGCAGAAAAGGCAAAGAATAACAATGCCAGCAGCAGTTTGGCTTTTATCATAGTTGGTGTGTTGGTGCAAGGGCGCTGTAAAAACGCCTTTGCGCCGACTAAAGTATATGACTAAAACCTTCGTTACTGTTAAAAGAATCTTTTAATAGCAACGTTTGGATGAACGGCCGATATCAATGATTACATGCGGGCCGGCACAGCAATACCCAATACCTGCATGCTGTTTTGAATGACATGAGCTGTGAGTGCACAAATATGCAACCGCAACTGACGGGCTTCATCCGACTCAGCATTTACAATAGAATGCTTTGCGTAAAATGAATTGTACAAACTGGCCAGATTGAAAGCATAGTTGGCCACCAGCGAAGGATTCATTTCATCGCAGGCAGCTTTGAGCGTTTGCGGAAATTGCTCCAGTAGTACAATCAATTGCTTTTCCAAGGGCTGCAAACTGCTGGCTGAAAATTTGGTAGCGGCAGTGGGCTGTACCCAATTGGTTTTGCGTAAAATACTTTGGATACGGGCAAATGTATATTGCACAAACGGACCGGTGAAACCATGAAAGTCGATAGACTCTTCAGGGTTAAATACCATGCGTTTTTTAGGATCTACCCGCAGCAGGAAAAACTTCAATGCGCCCAAGCCAAGGGTATGATACAATTGCTGTAATTCTGCTTGCGTAAAACCTTCCACTTTGCCGAGTTCTTCGGTTTTGGCGGCGGCTACTTTTTCCATTTCATCGCAGAGGTCATCGGCGTCTACCACAGTGCCTTCGCGGCTTTTCATGCGGCCGGTGGGCAAATCAACCATGCCGTAGCTCAGGTGATGTATGCCATCGGCAAAAGGCATGCCCAGCTTTTTACAAATCAGCTGCAATACATGCATGTGATAGTTTTGCTCATCGCCAATCACATAAATGCTTTGCTCCATCGGGTAGTCTTCGTACTTGCGTTTGGCAAGGCCAATGTCTTGCGTAATGTACACGCTGGTGCCATCTTTCCGCAATACCAGTTTTTCATCAAGACCTTCAGCCGTCAGGTCAATCCAAACACTGCCGTCTTCCTTTTTGTAAAACACGCCTTTCTCCAAACCTTCATCTACATACTGCTTGCCCAGTAGGTAGGTTTCGCTTTCGTAGTAAATGGTTTGAAAATCGCTACCGATGCGTTTGTAAGTCGTATCAAAACCAGCATATACCCAGCCATTCATCATGCGCCAGATGTTTACAGTTGCTGCATCGCCCTGCTCCCATTTCAGCAGCATTTGCCGAACCTCTTGCATCAATGTGGTTGCGTTACGGGCAATGTCTTTCAGTTCGTCAGTTATCTCGGCCTTCTTTTCGGCAGGTAAATTGGCATCCTGTAATTTTTGATGGAGCAGCGTTGCCTTGGCAGCAGTAGCTTCATCCAGTGTAGCAATTGTTTCGCCTGCCAGCAGCTGCTCTTGCAGTGGTGCGGCTTCTTTGCGCAAGGCATTTTCAAACTGTACATAAAAATCGCCCACCAAATGGTCGCCTTTCATGCCCGTGCTTTCGGGGGTGGCGCCATTGCCAAACTTTTGCCAGGCCAGCATGCTTTTGCAAATGTGAACGCCACGATCATTTACAATACAGGTTTTGCGAACATCGTAGCCATTCCATTGGTAGAGCTCCGCAATACTCCAGCCTAAAAAGTTGTTGCGCAAATGACCCAGGTGCAGCGGCTTGTTGGTATTGGGCGAAGAGTATTCCACCATCACTTTTTTTCCATTGCTGGCATGGCGGCCGTAGTCTGACTGATAATGATTTTCCAAAAATTGAATCCAATAAGCCTCGGCAACGCTCAGGTTCAGAAAACCTTTGATGACGTTGAAAGCAGTAAGGTTGCCTTCGCTGTTGGCCAGCATCCATGCACCCACTTCCTGACCCATGGCTTCGGGCGATTTGCGAGCCTGCTTTACATATTGAAACAACACAATGGTGTAATCGCCTTCAAACTCAGGCTTGGTTTCGTTGAGGGTTACCTGCGAAGCATCGGCCTGAATATCGTACAGTGCGGCCAGCGCTTTGGCGGCCAGTTCTTTAATGTATTGAGCAATTTGCATGGTAGCTGATTTTTCTGCCCGGCAGCAGCCATTTGCGGGCTGCCGATTTGGGGCTGCAAATGTATTGCAATCCGGCTACCTTTGGCCCCGCTTATGCTGGCAAGGTTCATCATTCTGATACTCGACTGGTTTTATCCGCTGTTTAAACGCTTCATGCCGCGGCAAACCTTTTATTATGCGGCCTGTGGTGGTGGCAATACACTGCTGGGGTTGCTTATCTTTTTTGTTTGCGAAAACTATGTGTTTGACAAACAACCCGTAGACCTGTTGCTGGTAGTGCTCAAGTCGCACAAAGCAGCCATGGTAGCCTCGTTTTTATTTTCTTTTCCTACAGGTTTTTACCTCGCCAAAACGGTGGTGTTCAGCGGCAGTACCATGCGGGGCAGGCACCAGCTCTTTCGCTATTTTGTTACCAATATGGTGAGCCTGCTGCTCAACTACATCAACCTGACGGTGATGGTAGATTGGCTGGCATTTTATCCAACGCTGGCTCAGATTATCAATACCGTGATTGTGGTTATTTTCAGCTACCTGCTACAAAAGCATTTTGCGTTTCGCAAAAGCAAACAGCCCGCTACTTCAGAAACTGCCTGAGCAATTGCTGCGCTTCAATATCTAGCCACAGTTTGCCTTCTGCCGCCCCTTGTATAAAAAGACCATTAGCAGCGGCTTCAATTTTTTCCAGCACAAATCGGTTCACGTAACCTTTGCTCTGAATGCCCGGGTAAACATCGCGGTTCATTTGCTCCGCAATGGCCGTGGTCATCTCCGTCATCTTTTCTGTAAAGTTGAAGCGGGAATATTCTTTCAGTTTATGGGTGATGGTACCATCCAGCAAATAGCTGGCTGATTTTACCAACCATTGTTTCGATTCAATATGGTAATCGAGTGAGTCCATGTACAGCTCCTGCTTCAACATGTCCCACTTGGGTATGCCTTCCAAAAAGAAAACGCCTTTGGCTGCTTTGGAAACATACACTTTCAAAAACATTTTTCGCCCACCGCCCTGCATCCGAACAGAATCAATTCGCACCGTTTTTTTAAACAAGCCCTTGCCTGCGGTAAATTCTTTTCCGGAAAGATTGGCATTCATCAATGTGCTCAGCGAATCGTAATGTAAGTTTTGCGCAATGAACAACCGGAATCCACTACGCTGTTTAAAATCTGAAAGATTAGGCAATGGCTTCTTAGCCATATCTGGTGCGGCTTTCAACTCAGGCCTTGCACTCAGGCCCACACTTACAAACATTGAATCTCGCACCAACTGAATTTGGCTGATGCGGATGGCAGAAGGCTGTACACTTAGGTAGCCAAAGCCTGGCAAACCATACGGTGCCTGCAAACTATCCCAGGCAATTTTCATATAAGGCTTCAGGCTGAACTGCTCCATTTGTTTGGCAAAACCTTTGATGGACAAATCGAGTTCTGCCTTTAGCTGATCGGCTACGGTTTGCGTAATGTCTTTACCAAAAAAGCAAACTTCGCATTTATCAACGGCCGTTGGATTGATGCGATTGACTACCATGCCCAAACGGAAGTCGGGCAATACTTTCAGCTGAATCACAAACCCGGCATCAATGCGGCGAGGCTTTTCACTGCCAAAGCCACAGCTGCAAGCCGGCGTCCATGGTGAGTTGCCAATACTGGTGCACACCCTTGTACTACCTCTTACACCATAATAGCCACTGAAGCTAACGTACAATACATTGTTGACGGCTTTGAACTGCATAGGGCCACGCACAAACCGGTACTGGTACCGCACACTGCAGCCATCCATTACCCAATCGTTGGGATAGTTGGGCGAGGTATATAGTGTATCAATAAACTGATTGGCAAACTGAAAAATAGGCCGCAAATCCATGCGAATGGGAATGTCGATTTCGCTTTGCGGCAGCGTATTGATGAGCACTGCATTTTTGGTAGTAGTATCGGGTGGCGGCGGTGCTACCACATCTTGTGCCTGTACAAATGCTATAGAAAAAGTGGCCAAAAGGGCCATCATCATTATCCTGCGAAACATGAATTGAAGGTCTGTTTTCTTGACTTAAAAAAAAGAACGCTGCTGTGAATTAACGAATACGCAACGCACTATCAATGCTGTGCTTATACAACGGTGAAGCTGCAATATCATTGTGGTTGGCGCCGGGTATCATGAAAAAAATATCGTTGGGTTTGAGCTTTGGAAAAAGTGTAGCAGCTTCCGTCATGGGAATGAGTTCATCATGCGTGCCATGCCAAAGCATAATGGGTGCGGTTATGTTTTCGAGATAGACATCGGTATTCAAATCGTCTTGCAACAGCATGGGCACAGGATACATGAATAAAAATTCCTGCGTCAATGCAGACAACGATGCATACGGCGTTTCGAGCATCAGCAGTTTGCAATCCCGTTTGGTAGCCAAGTAAGCTGCAATGCCACTGCCCAACGATTTGCCGTAGAGCACAATAGAATCTGCAGCATATTTTCCCAAGGCCATTTTGTGCATTTGTATACTCAGTTCTTTCAGCATGGGCACATTCGTTTCGCCGGTGGAGCGGCCAAAACCCGGATAATCTGGCATCCAGCATTCGTACCCCAAACTGGTGAAGTACGGCGCATATCGGGCGTAGTGTTCTACATTGTACCGGTTGCCATGAAAAAACAAGACCACGCCTTTTGGCTGCGCATCGGCGGGTAAAAATTTCACCACATCAACCACCGTAGCCGAATCGAAGGGGATTTGTACCGTGCTGTGTGGCTGCGCTGCCGCAAATGCAAAGCGGTGTTGTGCATCCAGTTTTTTAGGATGGAAATACAACGACTGTTGGTAGAAATAATACAAGCCACCCAATACCAGGTAGGCCAGCAATACATATTTAAAAATGCCTTTCACGGCTGCAAAATAAACTTAGTACAGGAGTATATCGCGGATGAAATTGTGATAGCTGGGAAATGCCGGCAGATTGTTGTGCCCGCCACCTTCTATGCGAATCAGGGTGATGCGTTTCGGATTGAGTTGCTGCAGCGATTCGCTTTGTGCAATGGGAATGAGCCGGTCTTTGGTGCCGTGCAAAATGTAAGTGTGGCATTGCACCTGTGTAATCCACAAATCGGTACGCAGGTGAAAACGCAGCAGCCAGCGGTGTGGCAAAATGGGCATGAGTCGTTCGGCCACTTTTCTGAAACTGTAATAAGGTGCATCTAAAATGAGATAACGGGGTTTGTTGTCGCTGGCTATTTTGGCGGCAAAGCCACTGCCCATGCTTCGCCCGTATACAATCAGGTGATCTTCTGGATAATTCACCGCCAACGTTTCGTACACAAACTGCATATCGGCCAGCATTTTTCTTTCACTGCGTTTGCCGGTGCTTTTGCCAAAACCACGGTAGTCTACCAGCACCACATCGTATTGATACCGGTAGAAATCACGGGCATATTTGCCCCAGCCTTTGATGCTGCGGCTATTGCCATGAAAATACAAGATGAGCCCCTTGGGCTTGGGTACATAAAAGTGAAGTCCGTTGATAGTGACGCCCTGTTCGGGTTCAAAATTCAGTTCCCGAAACGGTGCATCGTATTTGTAGGCAAAATCGGCCGGCAGCTTTTCAGGTTTGAAAATAAACCGCTCCTGCACCAGGTATACAATTGCAGCCAGCACCACATACATGATGCCCATAATCCACCAGCCCGATATAGATAACAACAGCTCCAATGCAATGCGTTGAAATGACGAGGAGCTTTAAAAATAGGCTTTTTACAAGGGCAAACCCAACTGCCTTATTTGTGTAATGCCTCCAGCAAGATTGTACAGGTTGTGCATGCCGTACTTTTCTTGTAAGCGTTGAATAACAATGGCACTCCGAACACCTTTGCGGCAATACAATACCAATGGCTGATCTGTCGGCAATTCTGTATGCCGCTTCAGCACTTCATCCATGGGTATCCATTCGCCGCCAATATGGTCGAGCTGGCGTTCGTCTTCTTCACGTACATCCAGCAAGGTAAAAGGCCGTTGCTCCTGCACCCATTGCCACAGCTCCGTTGGAGATAGTTGCTGCATGCAAAAATTAATCTTCGGTGTTGATGCGTTTCAAATTGAGATTGGGTGCCGGCGATACAATGAGCGGAAACTTTTCAATTTGTACATAGCTGGTATCGAGGCCAAAACCTTTTTCTTCACTCAGGCTTATGTCTTTGATGGCGAAATAGGTTTTCATGACCAGACTTTCCAAGAATGGTAATTGGTTATCGGCACTCAGGTATTTTTCCATTACGATAAACTGGAAGTCGCCCACCACATTGTTGCGTTCCAAACTTTCGTAGCGGCTCGTAATGTTTACTTCTTTGTTTTCTACCAGGTCTTCTATCACCTTACGGAAAAGCATGTTGATGCGAGGTTCCATACGGAAACCCAACCGGAATTCTACCCGGATAATATCATTCGGAATGATATGATCCACCTGGTACTCGCAGGTGTACGGATCATCCAGTGTATCTACGTGTACAAACCAGTAAATATCGGCCCGCTTGGGCTTGCGGTTGAGAATGGAGTAAATGATTTTGTGCTCAATTTCTTTGGGGTTATTGGCACTGGTGAGGTAAATAAGATGCGTGGCATACTTGGGCACACTCTTATCATTGCTCAACTCTTGTATTTGCGGAATGTAGTTTTCCAACCGCACAAATTCTACATAGCGGTTTTTGATTTTGCGGGCCCTGTACCATACGTACATCACGAGGAAAAGTCCGCCACCAACAATGAGTGTTACATAACCACCATGTGGAAACTTATCGAGGTTGGCAAATAAGAATGATCCTTCAATGGCGAAATAGGTAACCAAAAAGAGATATATCAATGGTTGCTTTACCCGCTTCAACACCAAATAGTTGGCAAACAAAATGGTGGTGGCCATCATACAAATGGTAATGGCCAAACCATATGCAGCTTCCATGTTGGTGCTCTTCTTAAAAATCAATACCATGGAAACGCAACCTATAAACAACAGAAAATTGGTTGCTGTAATAAACAATTGTCCACGTTGCTCGGTGGGGTAATCAATTTTGTGCTTGGGCCAAAGGTTAAGCCGGATAGCTTCGCTGATAAGAGTAAATGAACCCGATATTAAAGCCTGGCTGGCTATGATGGCCGCAGCTGTAGCAATGATGATGCCGAACACCAGAAAACCCTGTGGCATAATGGCGTAAAAGGGGTTACTGAGTTCTGTGGGAAATACGCGACCGTTGTAATGCGACAGCAACCATGCGCCCTGCCCAAGGTAGTTGATGATAAGGGCGGTTTTCACCATCACCCACGATACGCGGATGTTGTTTTTACCACAGTGGCCAAGGTCGCTGTACAATGCTTCGGCACCAGTAGTACACAAAAACACAGCACCCAGAATCCAAAATCCTTTGGGATACACCACCAACAACTTAATGGCGTAATAAGGGTTCAATGCTTTGAACACAGTAAGGTCGTCGGCAATGTGCATGAGGCCAAGTCCTCCCAGCATGATGAACCAAATGGTCATTACCGGACCAAACATTTTGCCAATGGAAGCCGTACCAAATTGCTGTACAAAAAAGATGACCGTGATAATGGCCAACACGATGTAAATGATGGTTTGATGATCATTTTGCAAACTGGCAAACGCCGGCAACTGACGCAGACCTTCAACCGCAGAAGTAATAGAAATGGGCGGTGTAATCATACCATCGGCTAGCAGGGCTGCACCACCAATCATGGCAGGTAATACCAGCCAGCGGCGGCGGCGGCGTACTAAAGTGTACAAAGAAAAAATACCACCTTCCCCACGGTTGTCGGCCTGTAGGGTAAGCAGCACATATTTCACTGTTGTTTGTAATGTCAGGGTCCAGATAACGCAACTTAGACCACCCACAATGAGTAGTTCGCTGATTTCTTTCCCGTTAATGATTGCGTTTAAAACGTACAGCGGAGAAGTGCCGATGTCGCCGTAGATGATACCCAGTGCTACCAGCAGGCCGGCGGCGGATACCTTATTAATGTGACTACCCACGTGAGTTGTTCTGATAAGTGAACAACAAATGTATAGGTGAAATGAAATTCGGCACAACTATTCGTTGATCAAGCTTCAGTTTCTGTTGAACGGCAGCTTGGATGAATGCTGTACTTTCGTGCACATGAACCGATTTTTCCGTTGGGGATGGCTGCCCTTGCTGCTGCTACTGGCAGCCTGCAGCAGCTACGAAGCGCCAGAAAGCGGCATCGATTGTGGCCGTCAGTTTATCAATGCCACCTATCAGGGCAACTTTAAACGAGCCAAGCAATTGTTGGTGCCCGGCGATGCCAATGCGCAACTACTCAGCACCCGTTTTGAGCAGCCCTTTCGCAGCCTCGATGGCTTTGGCAAGGAACGCCTTTCACAATCTTCCATTGTGATTCTCTCCATAAAAACTATCAGCGAAAACGAAGTACAAGTGGCGTATCAAAATGCCTACGACAACCAACCGAAAACCCTGCAATGTGTGCAGCAAGATGGTCAATGGTTGGTGAACCTGTCATTCAGTTTTCCGTAATAACAAATGGGCATCAGCATTTACCATATTGTGTTAGTGGCATTGGGCGGCATGCTGGGCAGTGTGCTGCGGTTTGTGGCCGGCACGTTCATTATGCAAAAAGCAGGAAGTGCCTTTCCATGGGGCACATTTGCCGTCAATATTATTGGTTCATTGTTCATTGGTTGGGTGGCTGGCCAGGCGGCCAAACATCCCGGCTTTCAGGCTTGGCAACTGCTGCTGGCAACGGGTTTTTGTGGTGGTTTCACCACGTTTTCGGCACTCAGCAATGAGAGCCTGCAAATGATACGGCAGCAACAATATGGTTTGCTGACCGTTTATATTGGCGCTTCCCTAATTTTAGGCATCGGCGCAGCCGCATTCGGTTTCACTTTATCAAAATAAATTATGACTTCCAACATCAACGTACATCACCCCTGGCACGGCGTTCCTTATGGCGATGGTGCCCCACGTACCGTCAACGCTATCATTGAAATTCCGCAAGGCAGCAGGGCCAAGTATGAAATCGAAAAAGAAACGGGTCTGTTGAAACTCGACCGGGTAATCTACTCCAGTTTCTACTACCCCACCAACTACGGCTTTATTCCGCAAACCTATGGCGACGATAAAGACCCGCTGGATATTTTGGTACTCAGCAGCATTAGTGTGCAGCCGTTGTGCATCATCGAAGCCAAAGTAATTGGTGTAATGCAAATGATTGATGGTGGCGATGCCGATGATAAAATCATTGCCGTTGCTTCCAACGATATGAGTGTAAACCACATCAACAACATTGAAGAACTCGGTCCGCATTTCTTTAAAGAACTGCGGCAGTTTTTTGAAGACTACAAGAAACTCGAAAACAAGAGTGTGCAGGTAGAAGACTTTGGCGACAAAGCCACAGCCCTGCAAATCATCAATGCCAGCATTGAAGCGTACAAAGTGAAATTCGGCACCTAAGCATTGCCATTTTCTTTTACATAGCAAAAGCGACCAGCAGATTGTGTTGGTCGCTTTTTTGTGAGCTTGCATCGAGGCTAAATGTTTCGCACAGAGGGCACAGAGCACACAAAGCATTTTATTAAAATCCGTGTGCATCCGTTTTCATCCTCTGCTGTCGCAGGCCTCCCGGCCTGTGACGTATGGTTACTCATTTACTCATTCAGCCAGTCCTCATCATGTCGCCCTTTCAGGGCTTGGTGTTTTTTTGTTGCCCATTTACCCCCCGGGTTAAAACCCGGGGCTAGATGATAATCGCCCTTTCAGGGCTTGTATCTTTTGTTGTCCTTTGTACCACGGGCTGCACCCGTGGCTGAGTGATGGTCGCCCCTTCAGGGCTTTACTCGAAAGACATCCGTGGCAATCCATTCCATTCGCAAAAATCCGCGTCCCATTTTCCGTGTCCCATTATTAGAAATACCTTTTCAGCAACCGCAGGTGATGTGTTCGGCGGCCGCTTTCGGCATGGATGATGCCTTCATTGTCGATGGGATCGATACGCACCACACCCGATGCGTGGAGTATTTGATGGTCGTTGAGCAGGATGCCCACATGCGTAATGCGACCTTCCGCATTGTCGAAAAAGGCGAGGTCGCCGGGTTTGGCTTCTTGTAAAAAACCAATGGCATCGCCGCCTTCGGCCTGCTGCCAGGCATCGCGGGGCACAAACATGCCGTTTTGCTTGAATACCATTTGCACAAAACCACTGCAATCAATTCCCCAAATGCTTTTGCCACCCCACAGGTACGGCGTACCCAGGTATTGCATGGCGCAGGTAATGATGGCTTCGCTGTTGGGCGTGGCCGGTTCCAGCGGCATCAGCGGTAGCGGGTGCTGATAACGGATACTGTATCCGGGCAATGCCAACGTTTCTCTGTTTACCTTGCCCCTGCCACTGGCAGCAAAATAACATTCACTGCCGGGTGATAAACGTAACGGCCGGTCGTTTACCCACACATGAGCATCGAGTGCTGCCGTGCATACCATGCTTTCATCGAACAGGCCGGCTTCCATAGGTACCAGTTGCGTAGCCTGCACCCAGCCTTCGTAACCATCGTAGCGGCTGCGTACCTGGTAAAAATCGCCTTCACTGTTCAATATCTCGCATTGCTCACCAAACAGCAACTGGCTCACCATTTCGGAGCGGTGTGCTGCCTGTGCCCGCATGGGCGCCACCGACACAATATTGATGCACATCATACCTCACAAAGTTTGCTGCAATAATAAACGACCGCCCCTGCGCCGTGCATATCTATTTAAGCAGATTGCCGGGGCGTGTGTGGATTTTTCCTTTATTTACATCTCTCTGAAAAGCTTTTGCCCGTGGCCGAATCTCCGCATCAGTTTTCTGACCAAACCTTGCTGCAACTGTTTAAAGACAGTGGCAACAACCAGTATGCCGGCATCTTACTGCAGCGCTACACCCTGCTGCTGTTTGGTGTGTGCATGAAGTACCTGAAAGATGAAGAAGAAGCCAAAGATGCCGTACAGCAGGTGTTCATAAAAGCACTGGGCGAAATGGGGAAATACGACATTACCTATTTTAAAAGCTGGATATATACCGTGGCCCGCAACCACTGCCTGATGGCGCTGCGCAAAACCCACCGCATTGTACCCGAAGACAGTGTGGGCGAAATAGCCGACCACGACCAGTACGAAGCCAAACAACAAAGCCAGCAAAAAGAACAACTGCTGGTATGGATAGAAGAAGGCCTGCAGCAATTGCAGGAGCCGCAGAAGCTTTGTGTAACTTTGTTTTACCTGCAAAAGCAAAGCTATCAGCAGATAGCCGACCAAACTGGGCACAGCCTGATGCAGGTCAAAAGTGCCATTCAAAACGGCAAACGCAACATTAAAATTTGGGTGGAAAAACAACGTCAACATCATGCATCCTGATTTGCTCAACATATTAGCCAACACCGATCAGCCCATCGACAATGAGCAGCTCATTGCTTACCTCACGGGCAAGTTGTCGCCTGCCGAAAGCCAGCAGGTAGAAGCGCAGCTATCGGCTGCCGGTATAGATGCAGAAGCGCTGGAAGGCCTGATGATGGTGCAAGACCGCAAACGCCTGCCGGCCATACAGCATGAGCTGGATATGTTTTTGAAAGCGCAAACCAGCCAGCCCAACAAACGCAAGCACAAATCCATGCAGGTGAACTGGCTATGGCTCTCGCTGGCTACCCTGCTGCTGATAGCCCTGGCCGTGCTGGCCTGGTATGCGGTGCATTTTTTGCAGGGGAAATAAACGAATATCCAGGTACGTCCTACACTGTTCGTTGTAACCAGCAGGTTGCAATACATCTCTATGCGCTCCACCATTGAAAGGGCTTCAGGCAATGTGGATTGCCTTAAAAAAATGATTGATTATCAATGTAGAAAATGTGGCGAGTGTCGTCTATTTTTGAGTTAGCGGTTATTGTAAAATGAGCATCAAACCAATTTTCAGCTTAATAATATTCCTTCTCTTCTGCACTTCCTGTAAGCAGACCAACGAGCAATTGTTGGACAAGGCACTCAGTTCTAGCAAACAGAAAAAATATGACAAAGCAATTGAAACTTACACGAAGGTTATAAACCGAAACAACAAATTACAGCTAGCATATTATAATAGAGGGTTTGATTATTTAGCAACAAAGCAATATGACAAGGCTCTTTGGGACTTCAACAAAGTGATGGCTCTACAATCTCACGGTGACTTTATTATAACTTACAATCAAAACTCTCCATTTGCTGACGAAGAGGCAAGGGCACAAATTCCTTACAATGACGCTTTATATCAAAGAGCCCAAGTAAAATATTTTATGGACAGTCTTAAAAGCTCATTCATAGACTTTCAAACTTTGGTTGACAATAACTATGAAGAAAAAAGCAATTGCCTTCTTTGGCAAGGGACAATTTATGTAAGAAGCGGAAAGACAGAGAAGGCTTGTACATACTTTGACAATGCTAAACAAGTTGCATTGACCGATGATGACAGAAATGAAGCAACTGAAATGATAAAAACCTATTGTGGCCAGACGAACAACAACCGCTAACAGTTGGTTTTATGCAAGTGGGCCAGACGTAATGCGTCTTTCATCTGTAGTGCATATCCCACCAGTATATCAGGCTCGACTTTCTTCGCTGCGTCGATATTGGTATCTTCAACTTTAGTAACTCTATTGGGCTTCAGTAGGCCGGGCTGGACTGAACAACATTGCCCACCTGCATAAATCCCTGAACGTTATCTCTATTTCTAATACAAAGTATTTAGCCACAATTCCAGCCCTAAGGCTGCGTCGGCAGTTGTCCGATTCTCTTCCCCCTTGTCCTTGTCCTTTCCCTTCTCCTCAACCTTCAGCTTGCTGCCCTCAGCCTTTGGCTTTACGCCTTCAGCCTTCAGCTTTCCGCATAAAAAAACCCCTCAGATGTACATCCGAGGGGCCAATGTCGTTTTTCGCCTTGGAGCGAAATCCGTACATATTATCCCAAATTATGAGCTACCGCTTCGCTTGGGATACATGCAGGGGTGCATTATCCCAAATACGACTTCAGCGAGTTGCTGTAGCGGGCTTTTTGCAAACGCTTAATAGCTCTTTCTTTAATCTGACGGATACGCTCCTTGGTCAAATCATACTTCTGACCAATTTGCTCAATGGTTACACCATTTTCTCCATCCAAACCAAAGTAAGCCGATACGATTTCTGCTTCACGAGGGCTCAACGATTTCAGCACACGGCGAATTTCCTCCCGAAGTGAGTCTTTCATCACATCGTCGTCAGTGTCGTCGCTACCTTCCAGCAGGTCGCCCATGGCCACATCTTCGGCTTCGTGCACGGGGGCATCGAGGCTGCTGTGGCGGGTGTTGCTCTGGAAAATGTTGTTGATTTCGGTTTCACTCATTTCAAGAATATCAGCCAGTTCTTCTGTAGAAGGTTCCCGCTCATGTTCTTGCTCGAAAGCCATGTAAGCCTTGTTGGCTTTGTTGTAGGTGCCAATTTTGTTTTGAGGCAGGCGGACTAATCTTCCCTGCTCTGCCAACGCTTGCAAGATGGACTGGCGAATCCACCATACAGCGTAAGAAATGAATTTGAAACCCTTGGTTTCATCAAAACGCTGGGCTGCTTTGATCAGCCCCAGATTACCTTCATTAATCAGATCACTCAGCGACAAGCCCTGGTGTTGGTACTGCTTGGCTACTGATACCACAAAGCGCAGGTTGGCGGTGGTCAGGCGTTCCAGAGCCTTCTGATCACCCATTTTGATGCGTTGCGCCAAAATGGTTTCCTCTTCCGGTGATCATGCCAATTTTGGAAATTTCCTGTAAGTACTTCTCTACCGCCTGCGAATCACGGTTCGTGATCTGGGTAGCAATTTTTAATTGCCTCATATTAAAATGGTTCTCCTTTTTCCGAGTTTGGAAGATAGGCGCTGCCGCTCTTCTTTTTCATGCCCTCTGTCATTGGTTTGTTCACATTGTGAATAAAGCCATTGCAAAAGGGCTGCAAAGGTACTGTTCATTTTCTGCTTTTCATAGCCTGTTTTCATTTAATCGACCGATACCTGTTGCATTCCTGCAGTATAAGACGCTATTACCAACAGTTTTACTGCAAAAAGGTACAGGAAGCCCAAAAAAATGACAGTCCGTTAACGAAACGGGAAGCATTGGGGTGGAAAACTTTTAGCCGCAGGGGGAACAAAACGGTCAAAACTGGGATGGAACATTGCAGCTCCACAACGAGTTGACGGTGCTTGGTTATTTTCGTGGCCGTTATTGTTCAACACAAGCAAATTATATGGCCATAGAACTCCGCTCCGATACATTTACCCAACCCACGCCCGGCATGCTGCAAGCCATGATGGCTGCGCCTGTAGGCGACGACGTGTTTGGCGAAGATCCCACGGTAAACGAACTCGAAAACCTACTGGCCCGGCAGTTTGGTATGGAAGCTGGCCTGTTTTGTCCCAGTGGTACCATGACCAACCAGATTGGCATTAAAATGCATACCCAGCCCGGCGACGATGTAATTTGTGATCAACTGAGCCATGTGTATCAATACGAAGGCGGCGGCATTGCCGTGAACTCGGCCTGTTCGGTAACGCTGCTGCAGGGCAACCGCGGCCGCATTACTGCCCCACAAGTGGCCGCAGCCATTCAGCCCGATGATGTACACAAACCGCACAGTAGCCTGGTGGTATTGGAAAATACCAGCAACCGTGGCGGCGGTGCCTGCTACAATTTTGCCTACATCGAAGCTATTAAAGAATTATGCGTAGCCAATGGCCTGAAACTTCACCTGGATGGTGCCCGCCTGTGGAATGCACTGGTAGCCAAGCAGGAAACACCCGCCCAATATGGCCGGGTGTTCGACAGCATTTCTGTTTGCCTGAGCAAGGGCATGGGCACACCGGTAGGCAGTGTGCTGCTCGGCACTGCTGCCGATATTAAAAAAGCCCGCCGCATCCGCAAGGTGCTGGGTGGCGGCATGCGGCAGGCCGGTTATCTGGCCGCTGCAGGCATTTATGCCGTCAACAATCATTTGCCGCTGCTGGCCAAAGACCATGCCCATGCGGCAGCCGTAGCGCAGGTATTGCAAAGCAAGAGCTGGGTAAAAGAAGTGCTGCCAGTAGAAACCAATATCCTCATTTTCAACACTACCGATGCCATGCCCGCCGCCAAGTTGGTGCTGCAATTGCAAGAGCTGGATGTGCGTTGCCTCGCCATCAGTTCGCAGAGCATACGGTTTGTGTTTCACTTGGGTGTAAGCGATGCCGACACCGATACACTGTGCGACATACTGCAGCAAATGCCAGCGTAAGCCATTTACCGAAACATGAGTTACATCAGGCGGCAGTTGGCATTTCTGGCTAACTTGCGGCCGCAAATCACCAGCAAAACACAAGCAATCTATGTTCCCGAAAATAGCTCCAACCGATACGCAGGCATGGCAACAGCTGGCCACGCATGCACAACGCATGAAGCAGCTGCACATCAAAGACCTGTTTGCACAAACGCCCGACCGTTTTCAACAGTTTAGCCTCAGCGAAGGCGATGTGTTGCTCGACTATTCTAAAAACATCATTACTGAAGAAACGATGGCGCTGCTGCAGCAACTGGCCAATGAATGTGGACTCCCACAAGCCATTGAAGCCATGTTTGGCGGCGAAGCCATCAACCATACCGAAAACCGCAGCGTACTGCATGTGGCCCTTCGCTCCAACCCTACGGATACGTTTACTGCACAGGGCGAAAATGTGGTACCGCAAGTTCATGCCGTGCTGCAACAAATGGAAGCCTTTTGCCAACGCATCCATAGTGGTGAATGGAAAGGTTACACCGGCAAGCCTATCAAATACATTGTGAACATTGGTATTGGTGGCAGCGACCTTGGCCCCGTAATGGTAACCGAAGCATTGAAGCCTTACTGGGTACCCGGCATACAAACCTATTTTGTAAGCAACATCGACGGTACGCACATGGCGGAAACCTTGAAAAAAGTAACGCCCGATGAAACGCTGTTTTTGGTAGCCAGCAAAACCTTTACCACGCAGGAAACCATGACGAATGCTCACACTGCCCGCAGTTGGTTTCTGGAGCATGCGAAAGATGAAGCTTTTGTAGCCAAACATTTTGCTGCCCTCAGCACCAATGAAAAGGCCGTCACAGCATTTGGTATTCACCCCAGCAACATGTTTGCTTTTTGGGATTGGGTGGGCGGCCGCTACAGCTTATGGAGTGCCATTGGCCTGAGCATTGCCCTCACCATTGGCTACAACAATTTTGCGCAACTACTGCAGGGTGCCCGCAGCATGGACCAGCATTTTCGCAACAGCTCGTTTGATAAAAACATGCCCGTACTGCTGGCTTTAATTGGCCTCTGGTACACCAATTTTTTTGATGCTGCCAGCGAAGCCATTTTGCCGTACGACCAATACCTGCACCGCTTTGCCGCTTATTTCCAACAAGGCAATATGGAAAGCAACGGTAAAACCACAGACCGCAACGGCAACCGGGTAACCTATAGCACGGGCCCAATTATTTGGGGTGAACCTGGCACCAATGGCCAGCATGCTTTTTACCAGCTCATTCACCAGGGCACACAGCTGATACCCTGCGATTTTATTGCACCTGCCATCAGCCACAACCCCATTGGCGATCATCATGAAAAACTGTTGAGCAACTTTTTTGCGCAAACAGAAGCCCTCATGAACGGCAAAACCGCCGAAGCCTGTGCTGCTGAAAATGTACCGGCGGAGTTGATTCCTTTTAAAGTGTTTGAAGGCAACAAACCCACCAACAGTATTTTGGTAAAACAGATAACGCCCTTTGTATTGGGGCAACTGATAGCTATGTACGAACACAAGATTTTTGTGCAAGGCGTTATCTGGAACATTTACAGCTTCGATCAGTGGGGTGTAGAGCTTGGTAAGCAACTGGCCAATAAAATTTTACCTGAATTGAAAGATGCCAACAGCATCAACAGCCACGACAGCAGCACCAATGGTTTGATCAACGCTTTTAAAAATTGGCGTAAAGGATAACTTTCAATTATTAATAAATATTCATCGGCCATGGCAGCAATGCGATGGCCGATTTTTTATGCGAGAATATCACAGAAACGTTCACACCACTCATCGTAGGTGAGAAACACGGGGCCTTGCAGCGAAGGGGATTGAAACCCGGATACTTTTTCTACAGCCCTTTGCATAGCTGCAGCCCAGGCCCCGGGCATGTTGGGGGTTTCGATGGCTTCACCAAAACGGGCCGCATCGAAATAATCTTTTACCCCGCCCACCCAAGAAGCAATGCAGTACAAACCACAACTCATTTGCTCAGCCAGGCTCAGGCCAAAGCCTTCTGTCCACAGGGGCGAAAACAAACCAATATCGGCAGCCTGCAAATAGCGGTGTACTTCGTGGTTGGGTTGGCGGCCATGAAAAACCACACCGGGAATTTGCTCACCCGTATCGGCACCCACCACATGCAGGGTGGCATTCAGGGCTAAATAATCGAGTTGTTGCCACGCTTTCAAAATCACTTCCAATCCCTTCTTTTTGCGGTGCTGGCTCGACCACACAAATTGGCATCCGTTATCCATGCCCAACTGCTGCCGCAATGCTTGCTTTGAAGCCGGCGCCAAAGGATAGCAACGGTTGTTATCAATAGGATTGTGCAACACATGCGCCGTAAAAGGCAATGATGGATTGTGCTCCAGTTCGTATAAATAGGAATGCTTGCTCAAGTAGATTACTTCATTCACCCCCTCCATCAACGCTTCGTATTTATTGCTGGGTAAGTAGGTAGAATAACCGCACTGGTAGTAAATGATTTTGCATTTGTGCCGCAAATTCATTTGCCCCAAAAAATGCCACACAGCATGCTTGGTACGAATGGAATCAACAATACAAATGATTAACTGCTCATGTTGGGCGGCTATTTCCTGCAAGGCTGTTTTGTAAGCCTGCAATTTCCAGTGTTTCATCAACCGGTTCATGAGCCGGTTGTGGCGCAGTTGCAGGTTGTAGCGTTTGGTGCGGGCCGAATGAAATGCATCGGCACCATTATTTCCAATCACATAATCCACCACATTGCCCGGGTACTGCTCCAGCAAATATGTAATGCGCTGCGACCATGATCCATAGCCCGGCGAAGGGATGGGTGCATCAGCAATCAATACTCTGGCTACAGACATGGGTTAGTTGTTTACAATCAGTACAATGTTACAGCAAAAGCAGTTGTTGAATGGTCATCAGGGAAAGCGCAGGGTGAGTTTTTCCAAGGCCACAAAAACAGCCGGGCAAAAGCTGGCATTTTTCAAGGTGATGTTTTTGCGCAGCAAGCAACACATCTTCATCGGTGTAGGGAAAACGGCTGCAATCGGAAGGGCGGTCTTCGTAAATGCTGCAAAAATTATCGGCACCTAAAAACGGGCAGGGCGATTGCTTCACCACATAGTCGCCTTCGTCATCCAGCCGCAGGTAAGTGTCAATAAAGGCCGACTCCTTCATCCGCAGCACTTTGCTAATCCGTTTGATGTCGGGTGTTTTAAACCGGGGCGAATAGTTTTTGCAGCAGGCCGCACAGCTCAGGCAGTCTACTTCTTCAAATACGGCCTCATGTACTTCGGGCAGCACTTTCAGTACCTTACGCACTTCTACTTTTTGCAGCCAATGCTTGTATTTCTTCTGGTTTTCGGCCGCTTTCTTTTGCCAGTTTTGCGGCAGTTCATTCGCCATGTTAAACGGTATTCAATTTTATACACACTACTTCGCACACAAAGATGGCCTTCGGATGCACTATGTTACCTTTGCAGCGCAAATTTTCAAACTTTCTACGGTCTTACTGGGTTAAAATCATGGTTCGATGCTGCTTTAGCGTCCAATCGTCATTGTTTCCGTTATCAACCGTATATCATTTTTAAAATAACAACCGGGTATGAACTTGTTTGAGCTACAGTCGAATGAATTTCAGGGCAGGCATATTGGCACACTGGGAAGCGAAGCCGCTATGCTCGAAGTGATTGGAGAAAAAAGCGTAGATGCATTGGTAGACAAAACCGTTCCTGAAGCCATCCGACTGCAGGCGCCGCTCAACGTACCCGATGCCCTCAGCGAGGCCGCTTTGCTGCAGCACCTGCATGAGCTGTCGCAAAAAAATGAGGTATTCAAAAGCTATATTGGTCAGGGCTATTACGATACGCATACACCGAGTGTGATTTTGCGCAACATTTTTGAAAACCCAGGTTGGTATACGCAATACACGCCTTACCAGGCCGAGATTAGTCAGGGCCGTTTGGAAAGCCTGCTTAACTACCAAACCATGGTAACCGACCTGACAGGTTTGCCCATTGCCAACGCCAGCCTGCTCGACGAAGCCACCTCTGCCGCAGAAGCCATGAACTTGTTGTTTCACAACGTGAACAAATCGGATGTAGCACAGGCCCCTAAGTTTTTTGTAGATGCTCAAGTATTTCCACAGGTGGTAGACGTGGTGGTAACCCGTGCTACACCGCTGAATATTGAAGTGGTAATCGGCGATTACAAAACCGCCACCATCGACAACACTTTCTTTGGTGCGTTGCTCCAGTACCCCAATGCTGCTGGCAGCATCGAAGACTATCGCTCTTTCATCGACAAAGTACATGCAGCAGGTGCCGGCGTAGCTATGGGTACCGACTTACTGGCCCTTACCCTGCTTACCAGCCCCGGCGAACTGGGTGCCGACATTGCGTTTGGCTCTGCTCAACGCTTTGGTGTGCCCATGGGCTTTGGTGGCCCACATGCTGCCTTCTTTGCTGCCAAAGATGAATTCAAAAGATCCATGCCCGGCCGCATCATCGGCATCAGCATTGATGCACAAGGCAAGCGGGCCTTGCGCATGGCGCTGCAAACCCGTGAGCAGCACATCAAGCGGGAAAAAGCCACTTCCAATATTTGTACCGCACAGGCATTGCTCGCCAATATGGCCGCCATGTATGCCGTGTATCATGGCCCCGATGGACTGAAAAAAATTGCCAAGCGGGTGAGCCTGTTGACACATGTGTTGGCAGCAGCACTCACCGAGTTGGGTTTTACCGTAGCCCATGCTCATTATTTTGATACCCTCACCATCAGCACCGATAAAGCAGCAGCTATCAAAGAAATAGCTGAGGCTTACAAAATGAACTTCCGCTATGTGGGTGCTTCGCAAATCAGCATTTCGCTGGATGAAACTACCACGCAGCATGATGTGCTGGATATCGCACAGGTATTTGCGCTGGCCGTTCAGCACGAAGCCGCCAGCATCGTGTTTGATGATGAAGCATCGCTGAGCAATATCCCCACTTTCGCCGTTCGTACCTCTGCTTTTTTGGAGCATGCAGTGTTTAACACGCACCGCAGCGAAAGCCAGATGATGCGCTACATCAAGAGCCTTGAAAGCAAAGACCTGTCGCTGAATACCAGCATGATTAGCCTCGGTAGCTGTACCATGAAACTGAACGCTGCCAGCGAAATGATGCCATTGAGCTCTCCGAACTGGAGCAAGCTGCATCCGTTTGCACCGGTAGCACAGGTACAGGGCTATCATGAAATGATGGCTTCGCTGAACCAGTACCTGTGTTCCGTTACAGGCTTTGATGAGTGCTGGTTGCAACCCAACAGTGGTGCACAGGGCGAATACGCTGGTTTGCTGGCCATTCGCAACTATCATTTGAAAAACAATCAGCCGCAGCGCAATGTGATGCTGATTCCGATTAGTGCACACGGTACCAACCCTGCCAGCGCCGTAATGGCTGGTATGAAAGTGGTGGTGGTAAAGGCTTTGGATAACGGCTACATTGATGTAGAAGACTTCAAGGCAAAAGTGGCTCAATACAGTAATGAGCTGGCCGGCACCATGATTACTTACCCCAGTACCTACGGCATTTTCGAAGAAACCGTAAAAGACATTTGCGCCCTGGTGCATGAGCACGGCGGACAAGTGTATATGGATGGTGCCAACATGAATGCACAGGTTGGCCTCACCTCACCTGCTGCTATTGGTGCAGATGTGTGCCACCTCAACTTGCATAAAACATTTGCCATTCCGCATGGTGGTGGCGGTCCTGGCATGGGCCCTATTTGCTTCCGCAGCCATTTGAAAGATAGCTTCATGAGCATGCCCATGCAGGAAATTGCCCACAGCGAGGGCAACATGCGTGGCGTAAGTGCAGCACCATTTGGTTCTGCTTCTATCCTGCTCATCAGCTATGCCTACATCCGCATGCTGGGTGCGGTTGGTTTGCGCAAAGCCACTGAGTACGCCATTTTGAATGCCAACTATATGCGGGCCCGCTTGCAAGAGCACTACCCCATTTTGTACACGGGCATCAATGGCACTTGTGCCCATGAATTTATTGTAGACCTGCGGCCGTTTAAAAACACTGCCGGTGTAGAAGCCGAAGACGTAGCCAAGCGTTTGATGGACTATGGCTTCCATGCGCCAACCATGAGCTTCCCGGTACCGGGCACCATTATGATTGAGCCTACCGAAAGCGAAGACAAAGCAGAACTCGATCGTTTTTGCGATGCGTTGATCAGCATTCGGGCTGAAATAGCCGCTATTGAAAACGGTCAATTGGACAAAGCCAACAACCCGCTGAAGCATGCACCGCATACGCTGGAAGTAGCTATGAATGATGGCTGGGACAGACCTTACAGCCGTCAGGTAGCCGTATTTCCGCTGCCTTATGTGATGCAAAATAAGTTTTGGCCAACCGTGAGCCGCATCAACAATACACATGGAGATCGCAACCTGGTATGTACCTGTGAGCCTACAGCGGCCTATGCAGAAGCTACCGCTTAAGCAAATGACGATACAATAAAAAAGGCCTCCTGCGGGAGGCCTTTTCTTTTATCAGTTTCCACAGCAATCCACAAAGCCGTTAAATAACAGGTTACGACCTGATGTTTGTCATTAATTTAATATGAACCTGCCAAGTAGATTTGTACTATAACATCAAACAAATGAAAAAACATCTGATTGCCGCAACGGTCTCAAGTATTGCACTGGTTCTGTTTGCATACTTGTGCCTCATCATCATGCCCAATTTGCCCGAGAGCATTGTAGAAGATTATTTCAGTCCATCATTTGTAAATGATGAAAGCAGAAACCTGCTGTATTTCGTGCAGCCCATTGTGCTCTCATTTGCATTGTCATGGTTCTGGACCCGTTTCAAAGATTCATTTGCCGGCAACTGGATGCTGAAAGGTTTAGAACTTGGTCTGGTATATGCATTGATTGCTTCTTTGCCCGCCATGATTTTATTGTACAGCGCCATTGATGTAACTGCCATGACAGTAGGAACCTGGTTGCTCTACAGTTTTGCACAGGCTACCATTGCCGGTGAAATTTCTGCCCGCATCGATCCATAAGCATTTTTCTCAGCTATACATTACCCCTTCGCTTGTTGTCTTGCGGAGGGGTTTCTTTTTGGTCAATCCCAAGAGCATATTGCACATTTGCATATGGCAAATCTTCATCCTTACTGCATTATCAATGGTAGCCTGCAGCCCCGTAGCACCGCCGCTATCGGGCTCGATGATATGGCGCTAAACAGAGGCTATGGCGTGTTCGATTTTTTCAAAGTGCTACAGGGCATACCCCTGCATATTGAGGCACATTTGCAACGACTGTTTCACTCTGCCCAACGAATGCATTTACAGATAGATGAAGATGCGGAGGGTTGGAAAAGTCTTATTCAGCAATTGCTGGATGCCAACCATGTGCAAAATGCCGGAGTAAAAATATTGGTGACTGCCGGCTATGCGACTAATGGCTACAGCATTGCCAGTCCCAACATCATCATTACCACACAAGCATTGCCTGCAAAAAAAGAAGCAGATTATTCAAAAGGCATTTCGGTCATTACCCATGAATACCAACGGGAAATGCCAGATGTAAAAAGCATCAACTACACCCGTGGCATTTGGTTGCTGCCGCAGATTGCCGCAGCCGGTGCCAGCGATGTATTGTACTACGCCAATGATTTAGTTAGTGAAAGTCCCCGTAGCAATGTGTTTGTTGTAAATGAAGCCGGCACCTTGCTCACCCCAGAGCACAACATGCTAAAAGGCATTACGCGGCAACAAGTATTACAGCTTGCCAGCCAGCATGTTGCTGTTTCATGTACAGATGTAACGATTGCTGATTTACGCAACGCCGCAGAAGTATTTATCACCAGTACTACCAAGGGCATATTGTCTGTTACTACAATTGATGGAAAACCTGTGGGCAATGGCCTTCCGGGCAAAGTAACGCTGCAACTGATGCAAGCATTGGAAATGCATGAAATGCAAATACTGGCAGCTGCGAAGAGTCATTAACTCATAGCACCTGCTTTGATAAACAATGGCCAGCGAACAATGCGCTTTTCTGCAGCAGGCCAAATCTTCCATAGTTGTTCGGCTGCAGCGGTGAGTGGATTAAGCTGCGTTTCTTTGATACATTTTTGCACTGCAGTCCAGGTGCTCAGATATTGTACAAACTGAGTTGCGGTCCATTCCATTTCCATATGCAATGAAGGGAACGACACTTCCCGAAAAGGGAAATACAATGTTTGAAATTTGTCCTCTAATATTTTTCTTTCTGGCTCCCAAAAAGCATGAATGATGTTGTAATAAAATTCATGCAACCATGCATCCACAGCTTCATTGATGCTACACAAACCATAACCAATCACTACCATGTGTCCTTCTGGTTTGGCTACCCGGCGTACTTCTTTGTAAAAAGCTTCAATATCCAACCAGTGAATAGCTTGCGCCACCGTTACCACATCAAAATAATGATCGGGATAGTCGGTATGCTCAGCTTGCTGCACACTGTAGTGTATGGAATGATTGGCTGGCGCCTGTTGTATTTGCGCAGCACTGGCATCAGAAGCACACACCAACGCAAATTGCTCCGCCAGTTGCATAGCCAACTGTCCGTTACCTGTAGCACAATCCCAAGCCACGCCTCTGTACCGTTGCAGTTTTGCAATGGCTTTTCCCAACGCTAACGGGTATGCAGGCCTGTAAGCTGCATAAGCAGCAGCTTGTTCAGAAAACCAATCTTTCATGTTTATTTAAATGTCGTTCCCTTGGCCGTCCACCAGGGATGAATTTCGTAATCAAGCCGTCCGGCTTTGATAGCCGGATCTGTTTGCAATAATTTTTCTACTTCTTCTTTGCTGGCGGCATCAAAAATAAAAATGCCCCGCCAGTTGCCATCGTCGCCAAAAGGCCCGGCCACAATGAGTTTTCCCATGTCGGCCATTACCTGCATATTGGCCATGTGCCCTGCCTGCAATTTGTTGATGACAGCAGTGTCCGTAATCTTATCCCGGTCTTTGCCTTTTGTAAGCATTACAAACCAGTATTGCTTCATCTCATATTTCGGCTTTTCTGCTTTGTTGGATTGCTGGGCATTGGCCTGTACCAACAGCAGCATGCACAGGCATGAAAAAATAATGGCTTTCATGTGGGTTGATTTTACCGGAAATGTACGCTACAAAACAGCCCGACACAAACGTGCCGGGCTGTGGTATCTTGAAAAATTATAAGCGGTTAACCGCTGGTTCCGGCCATACTTACTTTTTGTTTCGGGCCGATATAGATTTTTTCTTTTTCAAAAGCCTGCATTACTTTTTGATGATACTGTTGCATCACAGCTTTGGTGGCTCCGTCCTGCTTTTGCAAATCTTGTTTCAGCAAATCAATACGCTGCATTTGCATGTTGCTGGGTGCAGCCTCATTGCCTGCCACAGCCGTGTACACTTCGCTGATTTCTTCTTTCAACCGCTTTTCATCGGCAAACATGCTTTTGTTTTTGGTAGCCATTAGTTTGCCCCGCAGTTCTTCCAGTTTATCATAGTATTCCTGCGCTGCCTGGCGGTTCTTTTTGTTGCTGAGTTGCTCAATATTGCCTTTGAGTTTCTCCTGCGTTTTGTTGATGGTATCCACCAACGCAGCCAACTCTTCCTGCATGTTGTACAGCTTCATGGCGGCATCGTATTGCTGCTGGCGTTCGGCTACCGTCATGTCGCCTTTTTCATCGTGCAATACTGTTACCTGTTCGGTTACCACTTTATCGCCTACAATCAGTTTCACCGTATAGTCGCCGGGCAAAACCATGGGTGCGGTAAAGGCACCAAAGTCGAGCTTCACACCACCTTCGGCCATTTTAGGTGGCGTACCCCGCAGGTTCCAGGTCACCATGTTGATGCCCTTGCGTTTGGTAGCAGGAATGCTCTGCACCAGCTTGCCATCCTTGTCTACAATTTCCACTTTTACATCGCCACTGCTTACCCGGTCTTTCAGGTAATATTTAATAGGTTGAATGCTTGGCGGGTTGCCACCATTCCAACCGCCGGTGCCGGGGAAACCACCACCACCAAACTGACCATCACGCAAAGTGAGTTTTTCAGGCTTCAGCAGCACAATGTCTTTGGAGGCGACGTCTTCCGTCATGTTGCGGATGGGACTGATATCATCTACCACAATAACACCACGGCCATGTGTACCCAATACCAAATCGTGTTTGGTAGGATGAATGGCAATGTCTCTTACCAAAGCATACCATGGAATGTTGTTCTTCATGCGGAACCATTCTTTGCCGCCATTGGTAGAGCAATACAAACCCATTTCGGTACCGGCAAACAACAGGTCTTTGTTTTTGATGTCTTCTTTTATTTTATGGGCAAAGCCTTCCATGGCTTCGCCGCCTTTCAGCAAGGTCCATGTTTTGCCCATGTCGTTGCTGCGGGCTACATAGGTTTTATGGTCGCCGTACATGTGATTGTCGAATGTGGCGTACACTACATTTTTATCGAACCGGCTGGGCTCAATGCTGCTCACCCATGTTTGTGCAGGTATGCCGGCAGCTGCATAGTTGGCAGCCACGTTTGTCCAGGTTTTGCCGCCATCCAATGTGTATTGCAAATTGCCATCGTCGGTGCCTGCCCATATCATGTTGCCATCCACCGGACTTTCGGCTATCGTAAATACAGTACAGTGATTTTCGGCAGAAGTATTATCTGCACTCAGGCCACCACTCTCTTCTTGCTTCTGCTTGTTTTTGTCGTTGGTGGTAAGGTCTGGCGAAATGCGAGTCCAGTTGCGGCCCTGATCGGTACTACGGTACACATACTGCGCCCCGCAATACAAAGCACCGGTTGAAGTGCCTACATACAAAGGTGTATTCCAGTTCCAGCGCAGGTCTTCATCGCCAGGGCCCTTTTGGGGTTGAATGGCTACTGCTTTTCCATTGGTAAGGTTTACACGGGCCATGTTGCCACCCTGATATTCGGCATAGCAAATGTTGGGGTCTTTGGCATCGGGCACGGTCCAGAAACCATCGCCACCATATACATCTTGCCACACCGCATTGCTTACACCACCGGGTGCAGCACTGGGTGCTACCCAACTGCCATTGTCTTGCAAGCCGCCATAAATACGATATGGATTAGCATTGTCTACAGCTACATGATAAAACTGACCCACGGGCAAATTGCCTTTAAACGACCAGGTAGCCCCTTTATCCAAACTCAGATAAACACCCCCATCGGTACCCAACCAAAGTTCGTTGGTAGCGTTAGGATTAATCCACAACGCATGATGGTCGCTGTGTACCCAGCCACCTTCGCTGCTGGCTTCGGCAAAGCTGTAGCCACCATCTACACTATAGGCAAATGAATAGGCAGGACGATACACCCGCTTGGGATCTTTCGGATCCACTTCTATGCAAGCAAAATAAAAAGGCCGGCTCACCACATTGAGCGAAGCACTTTGCGCCTTCCAGTTTTCGCCACCGTCATCGCTGATGTACAAACCGGTTTTATTATTTTCCAACTCGGCAATGGCCACCAGATTTTTGGGCGAAGATGGCGCCATGGCCAAGGCTACCCGGCCAATCAGGCCCTGCGGTAAACCGCTCTGAATGCGACGCCAGTTTTTACCACCGTCGAGGCTTTTCCAAATACCGCCACCGGGGCCGCCACTGTTGAAAGAGTATGGCTTCCGGCGAAACTCCCACGTAGTAGCATACACCACATTCGGATTTTCCGGATCGATGGCTACATCGGCAGCACCGGCTTTTTCGCTGATGTACAACACCTGCTTAAACGTTTTGCCACCGTCTTCGCTTTTGTACAAACCGCGGTGTTTGCTATCGCTCCACAATGGGCCGGGAGCAGCCACATACACTTCATTGCTGTTCTTTGGATTGATAACGATTTCTGCAATGTGTTCTGTGCTATCGAGGCCACCCACTTTGGTCCAGTTGTCGCCAGCATCGGTGGTTTTGTACAGGCCATTGCCAATAGATACCGAGTTGCGCATGTTGCTTTCGCCAGTACCTACAAAAATTACTTTCGGATTTTTTGATCGACCGCAACGGCGCCAATGCTTTGGCAATATTTATCGAAAATGGGTTTGAAAGAAGCGCCACTGTTGGTGGTTTTCCAAACACCACCACCGGCTGTGCCGATGTAAATGGTTTTGG